>NZ_JAMPKJ010000061.1 GCF_039962115.1 Funiculus sociatus GB2-C1
TGTCGTTAATCCAAAAACCTTTCAAATCTTTTACAGTAGGGGTTTTGGGCTAAGTAACACTTTGGTAAGGATTCCTCTTTAAAGCCATACTTGTCTTAACTCCAGCTTTTCTTTATCCAAATATATCTAGGCTTTGGTAGCGATAGAAACGCTCAACGACAACAATTTGTTAAGACGACATTTGGTCATTGGATGAAACCCGGCAATATTCAATTTTCATTAAAAATATCTCATAACTCATTCATTAATTATCTCATGAGACATAGATAAAAATACGGGTTATGAGACACGATATCTCTGGATTTGAGGCGCGTTGCGTCAACTCAAAAAAACTGTCTTATAAACGGTTGTTTGCGAGAAAACCTCAAAAGCTTCGAGCGATAGCTCACGTCTATTTGACGATGGAAAAGAAAGTGAGTCAGAAGTATCAATCAGTGCGATCACTGCTGTAGATTTCCTTTAATAGAGGCGATCACATCTTTAAAAGCGGGTGGCAAGTAATTCCTATGTCACTGGATGCAATTTGTAAGCCGTTGACAAGCAGCTTGGTGAGTCTTAGCGTTTAACCCCGTGTCTAACGGTTAGACACAGGGCCAGGTTATGTTGGTTACACGATTTGCTAACATGGGTTAGATTTTCAGCCTAAAAGCGCGATCGCAAAAACTGGCAGATATTTGATTGGGTAGGGATTTGAAGTGGAGACAGCAGGAAAGGCAATTACGTTGACTACCTCATCGCTCCTCTTATAGGGATATTGAAGAATGGTGTTTCTATCTTCTACAAAGACTGAATCAGCACTTCAGCTAGCTTAGGAATAATTTTCTGGATACATTAGCTGGTCTACCTCGATGGCTTTTTCATTGAGGTCAAGCTCACGGTAGATTTTCAGGCTCTCAGCAAAAAACTGGTAAGCAGTTGTCTCGGCACTGGGTTGATTACGCTGGCCGTGGCTGAGGTATATCTCGCCTAAGAGCTTATGAGTTGCTGCTTCGAGCTTCCGGCGGTTGTAGTCCTGAAAAACTTGGAGTGATTTGTGAGCTAGTTCTTCAGCTCGGTCAAGGCCTTCTAGGACGTTGACTTCCAGATAAGCGCGAGCCATATCGAGAGTTTTATCAGCTTGATTCACTGTCTGTCCCAGTTCGGTGAAATACCTTAAGCCAGTGTTATAGTATTCCTCGAATTGGGTAATTAATTCTTGCAGGAATTGGTGATCGCCAAGCAACAAGCGCAGGCGTTCTGACCAGAGTAAGCCGAGGGTCATGTAGTCGTAGGCTAGATTTTCTTTGTAGTCGCCCGCGGTATCTAGTTGGATAGCTTGACGGATGTTTTGCTCAGCCTGTGCCAATAAGTCAAGGGTTTCTGATCTGGCTAGGGTATTTTTGGCTAACAAGCGTTGGCTGTTACCAAGTTGCCTACAACATCTAGCCACGTTCTCATCCTTATATAACTGCTCGTAAAGGTCACGGCTTTGTTGGTAGTAGGTAATCGCTTGTTCATATTTCTCCCAATCTTTATAGATACAACCTAGCTGATAGTAGGCACTAGCTATCTTCGTTTGGTCATCAAGCTTCTGGCATATTGTCAAACACTGTTTCATACACTCCAATGCTTGCTCATATTGGCCCCATTCTCGATAGCAATCAGCTAGGTTGTACCACTGAATAGCTACATTCTTCTCTTGACCTAACTGCTCGTAAAGCTCACGGCTTTGTTGGTAGTAGGTAATCGCTTGTTCATATTTCCCCCAATCTTCATAGATACAACCTAGCTGATAGTAGGCACTAGCTATCTTCGTTTGGTCATCAAGCTTCTGGCATATTGTCAAACACTGTTTCATACACTCCAATGCTTGCTCATATTGGCCCCATTCTCGATAGCAATCAGCTAGGTTGTACCACTGAATAGCTACATTCTTCTCTTGACCTAACTGCTCGTAAAGCTCACGGCTTTGTTGGTAGTAGGTAATCGCTTGTTCATATTTCCCCCAATCTTTATAGATACAACCTAGCTGATAGTAGACACTAGCTAGGTTCGTTTGGTCATCAAGCTTCTGGCGTATTGTCAAGCACTGTTCCATACACCCCAATGCTTGCTCATATTTGCCCCATTCTCTATAGATGCTACTTAATTGATAGTACGCCAAAGCTACATCTAATTTGTCTTCTAGCTTTTGACGTTGTGCCAGACAGTGCTGCTGAAACTCCACTGCTTGCTCATATTTGCCGAATTCTCGATAGCACTCAGCCATCCTGTACCACTGATTCGCTGCATCCTGCTCTTGACCGAGCTGCTGGTGAAAATCGTGTTTCTTCTGGCAATATTCCACTGCTTGTTCATAATTTTTGCAAGCTCTATAGATTGTTACCATGTAATCTAGAAGATACGCTTCACCATTAGACCATTTAAGTATTTGAGCTATAGTCAATGCTCGTTTGCAGCATTCTAATGACTGCTTATATTTTCGATGTGATAAATAACAAGCACTACACCATTGCCAAAAGCAACACAAAACGTTTTGCTCAGGGGTTAACTGTAAGTGCTTAAAAGCTTGTTGGTAATAATTTAGTGCTTGAGCGCACTCATTCTTCTCCCAATAACATACAGCTAATGCCCAAAGCATAAAAGGTTTGAAATTATCGCTGTACTGTTGGATAAGCTCTTCTAGTAGAGAAATTGCTTGAGCGTAGTGGTCTTCGCGAATGTAGGACAGCGCGCTTATAAAGCTAAGATGCTGTTGAGCCGTTTGCTCAGTTGTTGCGTTTTGTCTAGTTTTTTCCAGAGCACGACTCAATTCTTCGCCCAGATTTTGACACGTTACAATGACGAATCCAAACATAAATGGATTTAACTGCTCAACCACGTCAGTTATATAGCTGATTAGAGCCGTGCCAGTTTCACCACAACCAATATGTAACAAAGCTAACTGAACTTTCATCCGTTTCCATTCAGGTAGCAATAGATTATTACCTAGTCTTTTTAGGCAATCCATTACTTCACCGTTCTGAGTAAAAGCTTCAATTTGGCGGAGCAACCTCAGTATTTGATTGGTTATATTATCTTCGGTGTCAGTGCCACAGAGTTCAGGTAATCCTAGATATGTAAGTACTAGCTTGTCAAGTAACCTTAATCGGACACGGGAATTCACATCAACTTGACTTAGTATCTGGCCTGCAAACATCAGATTTTTTAAGACTGAGGCAGACTGTTTGTATTTAACTATTGAGTTCTCACTGATTATGGGGAAGCTCAATACAACATCCTGTGATGAGCCATTTTTAATTTTGATATCGCCACATTCAATTGCTGGATTATAGTCATCAAGACTATTGAAAATCTGCTCTATTAACTTATTTACCCGTTTGGAAAAAAATTTACTTAAGTAGCCTAAAGCTAGTAAAATTGGTTCATCCCAACGCGGTTCATGCAGATGAGAACGGATGAGGTTTAGTGTCTCACTGATATCGTCGGTATTAGCAATATGAAGTGCAGTAAAATACTCCTCAAATGTAAGGTGCATAAAGCTATAGACTCCGGGCGCTCGTTCCACAAATAGACCTGTTGTTTCCCGCACCTTCCGCAGAAATTGCTCCACCGCCTGTCGCACCGAGATTGAATCCGGGTCAACATCGTTCAGTTCCGCCAATTGCGCTGCCAGTTGTTCTTCCACTTCCGCCTGAGTGACCAAACCCGAAGGCTTCTCCTCATGCATCCAGTAAGCTAGCGGAGCCAAAAGCTCCACCACATCATTTTCTTTAAGCACTACTCTCGGCGCGTCAGGCAACTTCTTTCCGAGCTGCCAAGTTTCGGTCAACGTCTTCACCGCCAAAGCGTAAAGTTCCACACGACGATTCGGCAGATCCGCACCATTGCGGTGAATCAGTGCCAGAATTGTCAAGAGCAGGGGGTTAGCTGTCAGACGCTTCACACCCTCGTTGGCTTTGATCTTTTCTAAAATCTCTTGTGCCTGGGCATCTCCTTCCGTTTGCCATTGCTCCTCGCTAGCATCTGGCTGCTGTGCTCGTTCAATTGACCGACACCAGCGATATAGAAACTTCTCCACCTGTTGAGTTCCCATATCTTCAATGGTGAACTCAACAAAGCGTTCAGTGAGTTTCACATCCCGATATCCAGCAATCCGGCTGCAAACAACAAACTTGTTTGCAGAGTAATTCTCCACGAACTGATTAATTCGTTCTACAATCTGCCTGCGGCTCTCTTGATCGAATACCTCATCCAACCCATCCAGTAGTATCAAGCACTGCCCTTGACGCATCTGTTCTAATAGAAGTGCGGCTAACTCTGTTCTTGCTTCTGCCTCCGCCTCATCCTTAAAGTGAGCTTCCCAGTGGCGGTAGAATTGGCCTAGATAGTCCAAAAGGTTCAAGTCGGGTTGCTCCTTCAGTCGCTCCGCATAGTCTGCAATACGAAAGAATATTGGTAAGAGAGGTTTTCCTAATTCCTCTTGCACTTCGTTACCTAGAACAGTCCCCCTGCCATCACGCTTAGCCACAGCAAAATGCCGCGCTAGATAGCGTAGTAGCGTCGTCTTTCCTGCACCTGGAGCGCCTAGAATCACGCTGTAATGGTTCTCTCGTACCGCCTCAGATAAATCAACCTTTTGCGTCACCGTTATGGTGCTAGTAGAAACGGGTACTGGGTTTAGTACAATGGGTTTGTAATCGCAAGGTTCATACAAGTCATAAGGGTTAGAATTGCTAATTTTTCGCCTGTGCCTTGGTTCACCTTGGCGAGATGTAGCTATTTCAAGTTCTCCCTGACCTTGCTCTGAAATGTCCTTAATCTGCTGTCGTCGTACTGCTTGCAACGAAACATAAATTTGATCCAGAAAAATATCTACTTGCCGCTGCACCTGCATTACGCTGCTGATTTTGAGATAGGAATTTTCTGCAATCAGCCACTCTAGATATGGATAAAACAAGGGATTGATGACTGGGTGAGCCTTGAACGTCACCACCTTACCTCGCCAATCCCAAAAATCTGGCGCACGATTCCGAAACTCCTCTAAAAATTCGACCTGACTAAGCCAAAAAATCAGTACCAATTCACGACCAAACAGTGACTCTCTACCCAGATTCAACTGCTTCATCTCACGCACCATTCGCGGCGTAGGTAGCTGATCGAGTCCAAAAGCCATGACTACCTTAAGTTCGGCTTGAGAAGTTTGCTGGTCAACTTCATCTAAACTGTAGAGAAAACTATGTAGCGAGTTATCACTATAGAAAAAGTTCTGAAATTGAAAATCCTCATCGCTGTCTAATAAAAGAGACTTGAGTTGTTCCACAACCGGATGCTGGGGTCCACTCTCTGGTGCAACAGCGAAAATAGTGGTTGTGCCACTAGACAATTCTATAACACTAACTAGCTTACTTAACTCTGCCTGGTCAGCTTCGTTTAGAGAATAAGTGGATTCGTTAGAAGCAATTTCCATTAGCTAAGACTCGGAATTTTTTGGTGAGAAATAAACCACTATTAGACTTTTCCTGAAATCTAATTTCAGGCTACTCAGTCAAAGGATTCCAGGTTCTTTTAGGGAGATATCTATTGATTTTGTGGAGGATTTAAAGCTTGCCAACGTTCTAAATCCTCCGAGAGAATCGGATTTATATCAAACCATGATTTCCGACTGGTATCGTAGTAACCTAACACAAACTTATTCTGCAAAAGCTCATCACAAATAACAAATTGGCCTTTGCTAGGTAGGCTGTGAGTGTTAGTAGTTAAGCGGCCTGTAAGATGGACAGTATCCAGTTCTGGAAAATGATAGTCACTTAGATTGTATTCTTTACGGTCTTCTTGTACAGCTTCCTTAGCGGTATCTAAGTCCACATAAAGCAAATTTTTCCTCAAAGCAACTCCACAGGCAGTCCGAGCTAGTCGCACTAAGTCCCTGATAACTCCACCACTCTTTTCGCAAATTAGCTCCAGTGCATCAGTATTAAATATACCTTTATGACTAGCATCTAGCCGTGCCAACCGCTTGTTAATCACCTTGATAAGAATATCTCGTCCCACTCGATTAGGATTTGCAGTTGGGCATAAATTTTGATCGCACTCAAAAACTGACGGATTAGTCAAATCTAAACATTTTTGAAAGCTTTGCATCGGCTGGCGAAAGCTGGGTGAGTATCTGAGTGAGATTGGAATTGCATAAATAATGTGGCAGTCTAACTCAGCCAGAAGGGGGCTAGAAAACATTTCCAGAGCGGTCTTTTCATCATGGCGATCAAGACCATCTACGAGTACCAGTAACTTTTGTTTTCTATCTTTCTCTGCTGCTTTGATAATATCGTTAACTTTGGTAATAACTTCACTCAACACAGGACGGATATTTAGGCTTTTGGTCATTTCTCTGGTTATTCCCTGCTTGAGAGTCATGCCCATCTTCTTCAGCACTTCTGGAAGCTCAAGCCCATCAACTTCATCTTTTTTATCTGAATAAATGACTAATTTTAGGCTGTCTTCCAAAGCTTTAAGCAATCGTTCATCCTTTTTCGACCACCAACCAGGTTGGATCGCTTGGCGACAAATTTCCTGACCGATGAGTACCACAACCTCAGCATAGCCAATGTTATAGCGCTCAAGAGCCGTTTCAGTATCGATCCAGATAACGGTGTAGCTCTCCTTTAACTTGTCTTGCAGTAGTCGCAGTTCTGTACTTTTGCCACTACCTCTGTGACCTGCTAATAAAAACTTGGCAGGATCATCTTCCATCTCTAACGCATTGATCAAATCCTCTACAGGACTGTTAGCTCGCTGGACATAAAAATCTCTCAAATCTTCAGCTTGAGTTAGTGGTTCCTCTGGCTTGAAAAGTTGGTAAACCGGCTTCCAAAATTTTGTGTCACTCATTGTGATGACTTTTGACTAGGCAAATCATGTTTCGGGTCATACCCGCTTGAGGCAAGTATAGCCGAGGCTTCTATGGCTCAAGTATAGGCTTCCAGCTCAATTGAAAGCTGAAACACAGATAAATAATGGGTTTTTTAGCCATCAAGCCTAGTAAAAAATTAATCGAGGTAATAACTTAGCCTTCCAAAAACCTGTACACTTAACGTTTGTAGAACACTCAAAAATGATTGGTGAGAGCGATCTGCGCTTCGCACCAGCGCTTCGCTATTGCACCATTTCTCGCTCGGACGTAGATCCATCTGAGCCACCTGCGTTGTTAGGTCTTTCAGAGCAGGGATTCAGGAATCCTTTCCAGTAAAACCAGAACCCTCTATTGGAGTTGAGGGAGGATTTTCCTTCAAGTCGGAATATATACATTTCTCAACTGGCGATCGCCTTAGTACCCGATCCGTTTCTACATCGTCATACCGTCTTTTCCCGGCGTAGGAGAGCATTGATAAGGCTGATACGGCTCCTCTGACTTGTTCTGGGCGCACTTCCAAGTATTTTTGCAATTCTTCTAAGTTGCGGTGCCCGGACACTTCTTGAATGACTCGCAACGGGATGCCCGCATCGCTCATCTGGGTCAAGGCTGTGCGTCGGAAGCTGTGAGTGCTGGCTCCCTCTATTCCCAGGTGCAGGCAAGCGTCTCTTAAAATTCTGGCGGCGGAGTCTGGGTTGAGGTGTCCGTGACCGTGGCGACCGGGGAATAAGAACCAGGTTCGGGGTGTGGGGTAGTAGTCAACTAATAGTGACCGCAATTCTTCGATGACTGGGATGCAGCGAGTTGCTAGCTTGCCTTTGGTGTTTCCTTTGCGAATAATTAAATCGGGTCGGACGATTGCTTTACGATCGTAGACATCACCTGTTTTCAAGGTACAGGCTTCCCGGATGCGACAGCCGGTGTAAAGGCAGATCCCGAATAAAGCGCGATCGCGTTCGGTTTGGAAACCGGAATTGAACAGCAACTGGATTTCTGCTACAGATAAAATCTTGGCTTGACCGTGCCGATCTATTTTCATTGAAACTACCCATCGATGCCCAATGATTTACCACGATTTGGGGGTAGCTTGGAAGAGTGTAATTAACCCTGAGCCAATTGGCTCCAACTGGAGTGCAACCTACCTTATCAAGCGTAATCTCAAAGCTTGATTAAAAGCAGACTGAACGAAAAATCAGTAAATATACCATTTGAGATGCAGCGTCTCAATGGTTAGGCTCGATTGAGAAAGCTTGGGAGGCATTCTTGTCATGCCCGTGTCTAATGGGCTAGAAATCGCTGCACTGGTGCGTGAAACTAGATATCATTTAGGGCTGACTCAATTGCAGTTTGCACAAAAGCTGGGGGTTTCATTCCAATCGGTGAACCGTTGGAAAAATGGGCGCACTCGACCTTTAGCGATAGTTCTCAAGCAGATTGAGGCGCAACTGCGGGAGATGGGAGATTGGGGAAGGGACTTGTTGGGTCAGTATTTCCCAAAGTCAGTGCCTCTTGAGCAGGAATTGAGGTGAATCACCAATGGATGAAGTCGTCAAAAAAGTAGCAGCTTTAGGATTACCAGGAGTCATTCTAGTCATTACAATGGCAGCTACAGGTTTAACAGGTGCCGCTGCTATCACAGCAGCTTTAGCTTTCTTAGGTGGTCCAGCAGGAATGTTGGGCGGGATTGCAGTCTTAGGACTCACCGGATTGATTACCGATGCCTTAGCAAAGGTAGGACTTGAGGATTTTTTAACAGCGGTTTATTGCACTAGACGACTTCAGGAGCCACATGGAAAGCTTCTAGAAGAGATTAATTCTTTATCCCTATTTGACGGTGACATCAAGGATAGGCTCAGAAGCACTGTCACAGATGGGTGTGGTTGTGCAACTGTAGCAGATGCTTACATTACAGATATCACCACTCAAGCGATCGCTATCTTACAAAGTGTCCCTGGAATTACTCCTGCACACCATAGGGATTTCAAAAGCGCTAATCCAATTATGCGGCTGAGGGATGGGACAGCGGTAAGAACCTGGAAGAACCCAGTGGGAGTTGACCATGTTTTCTTAGCTGATGGCAATGACCGAATGATTTACGGGGGTTATGTGGGTTGGATTCATAGTCAGGGATTAAATCAAGCGATCGCAAAAATTAGAAGAGACTTTACTTAATAACTGTCGCCATGATGCAATCTAACCCACCACTGCCACAACCCCAGGCGTGAACCCACTGGCATCACTTGCCACAACCCCAGGCGTGAACCCACTGGCATCACTTTTGACCAGTATGCAGAATACACCCGCCTAGAAGCTGGAACTGAGAAACGGCTACATGGGCTACGGAGGACAAGACCAAACTGGGTTTCATTTAGCTGTCCTGACCAACATGGGACTATTAGCTGCCATTCAAAA
The DNA here is from genome assembly GCF_039962115.1 of Funiculus sociatus GB2-C1. NCBI lineage: Bacteria > Bacillati > Cyanobacteriota > Cyanophyceae > Coleofasciculales > Coleofasciculaceae > Funiculus > Funiculus sociatus. Next base: position 9,305 of record NZ_JAMPKJ010000061.1, read on the forward strand.
TACAGAGGTGTCACTGTGGGTTGAAGCCTTAGACCGTCATTTGCGCTCAAGGTTGGAGACGGTCAATGCTCCAAGCGAAGTGGCAGAAGCTATGATAAATCGGTTGAATCGAGCAATGGACGATTTAACAACGATCGCAGAATATCTTGAGGATTAGGAAGAGTGCCACGCCCCAAATCGACAAGTAGTAAGACCAACGGTAACGGTGCAAAGAGCAGTAACGGTGCCAAGTTAGGCTTTGAGGAAATCCTGTGGGCGGCGGCGGATAAGCAGCGGGGTCACATGGACGCGGCGGAATACAAGCACGTTGTCCTGGGGCTAATTTTCCTCAAGTACATTTCTGATGCGTTTCAGGAACTCTACGACAAGTTAGAGGCCCAAGAGTACGCTGACCCTGAAGACCGGGACGAATACACGGCTGAGAATATCTTTTGGGTTCCGAAAGAGGCGCGGTGGTCGTTTTTGCAGAGTAATGCTAAACAGCCCACTATCGGTCAGTTACTCGATGAGGCGATGAATGAGATCGAGAAAGCGAACCCGTCTCTCAAAGGAGTGCTGCCTAAAGAATACGGTAAGCCTGCCCTAGATAAACGGCTGTTGGGAGAACTCATCGACCTGGTAGGGAAAATTGGTCTGGGGGATTCGGAGAACCGTTCTAAGGATATCCTGGGGGGCGTTTACGAATACTTCTTGGGTCAGTTTGCCAGTGCCGAGGGGAAGAGGGGAGGACAGTTTTACACGCCGCGCTGTGTCGTGCAGTTGCTGGTGGAGATGATTGAGCCTTACAAGGGGCGGATTTATGACCCCTGCTTCGGTTCTGGGGGAATGTTTGTCCAGTCAGAAAAGTTTGTCCAGGCGCACGGGGGACGGATTGGCGATTTGTCGATTTACGGACAGGAATCTAACCCGACGACGTGGAAGCTGTGCAAGATGAATCTGGCAATTCGGGGGATTGAGGGGAATCTGGGTTCCCAGAATGCCGATACCTTTCATAATGACTTGCACAAAGACCTGAAGGCTGATTTTATCCTGGCTAACCCCCCGTTCAATATGAGCGATTGGGGAGGGGAACGCCTGCGGGAAGACGGACGCTGGCAGTATGGCTCACCTCATACGGGCAATGCGAACTATGCTTGGGTGCAGCATATTATTCACCATCTCAGCCCGAATGGGATAGCGGGGTTTGTGTTGGCGAATGGGTCGATGAGTTCCAATCAGTCGGGTGAGGGGGAGATTCGCAAAGCGATCGCTGATGCAGATTTAGTAGACTGCATGGTAGCGCTACCGGGGCAGTTGTTCTACAACACCCAGATTCCGGCTTGTTTGTGGTTCTTGGCACGGAATAAGCGGAATGGGAAGTTTCGTGATCGCAGTGGGGAGACGTTATTTATTGATGGGCGGAAGCTGGGGGTGTTGATTGACCGCGTACACCGGGAATTGACCGAGAATGACATAGCCCGGATTGCTCAAACTTACCACGCTTGGCGGGGTGAGCAGGACGCGGGTGAGTATCAGGATGTGCCGGGGTTCTGCAAGAGTGCCAATTGGGAGGAGATTAAGGCTCACGGGTATGTTCTCACGCCGGGGCGGTATGTGGGGGCAGAGGAAATTGAAGATGATGATGAGCCGTTTGAGGAAAAGATGCTGCTGCTGACGGCGAAGTTAGAGGAGCAGTTTGCCCTGAGTGCAAAACTGGAAGCAGAGATTCGAGATAATCTCAGCGGTTTAGGTTATGGGTGCTAAACAGTAAATCATGGATTGTCAAAATCTAGTTTTTTCACGTCATGCTATCCAACAGATGTTTCTTCGCCGGATTAGTAAAGGTGACGTGCAAGCTGTTGTTGCTTATGGGGAAGTGATAGAAGAAAATCCAGATGATACGCCGTTTCCTAGTTATCTTTTATTGGATTTTGTAGAGGGTAAGCCGATTCATGTTGTATTTTCCTATGATGAATCTACAGAGACAGGATATGTGGTAACGGCTTATATTCCTAACCCGAATCTTTGGATAAATAACTTTAGAAACCGGAGATAAAAATGAGGTGTGTAATTTGCAAGCATGGAGAAACACAGTCGGGTTTAGTCACTGTGACTTTAGAACGGGATGAAAGCATTGTGATTATTAAGCGAGTACCAGCCGAGGTTTGTGTTAATTGTGGGGAATACTATTTGAGCGATGTGATTACTGAGCAGGTCTTAGAACGGGCTGAGGTGGCTGTTAGTAATGGGGCGGAAGTTGAAATTATCCGCTATGCTGCATAGAGCTATTCAAGAAATATGAGGGTTGCAACTGAAAGCACCTGCTTATTTATGGGCGATCTGCCTAACGCCAAGGGCTTCGCTGATGCAGCAGCGTTTCGCGATCCAAAATCAGGGAGTATTGGATTTTGGATGTCAATGCCCGTCAATTATCTGTGTTTCGGGAGCCAAAGGCAGAGGGTTATGCTAACTCCGTTGTGTTGGCATCGGATTTAGTCGCACCTTTGGAATTTCCAGATTGTCAGGTGTCAGTGGAGGATTTACTCAGGAAAAGTACAGAGCCAAGTTGGGAGTGAGGGAAGATGCAGTAGTTGAAGGTGAAGTTGGAGAAGCAGTTTAAAAAGTTGGTGCGGTGAGAGAAGGAGATTTGGTTGAATCTACAGGGAATGAGTTATGGAGGCTGAATATCTGTTGGCGGTTCCGAGCAGAACGAAGGGACGTGAGGCAAGCACAGGTGTCATCCCTGGTCGGTTCGCTCTTTCGGTTGGGCATCCTGCTTTGCCAACACCGCCAGGATGGAAATGGACTAAGCTTAGCGATGTTGCCCGACTAGAGAGTGGACACACGCCAAGTCGCAGGCATCCAGAATACTGGGACGGAGAGGTTCCGTGGATTGGCATCAAGGATGCCGTAGACAACCACGGGCGAACAATCAACGACACATATCAGCACGTTACCGAACTTGGATTAGCAAACTCATCCGCTCGCCTTTTGCCGAAGAACACGGTTTGTCTGTCTCGCACAGCCTCTATTGGATACGTCACGGTCATGGGAAGACCAATGGCTACAAGCCAAGATTTCGTGAACTGGGTTTGTAGTGATGGGATTGAGCCTCAATTCCTGAAGGCTATTCTAATAGCTGAACACGAGAGCCTTTGGAGGTTCGCAAGTGGAACAACACACCAAACCATTTACTATCCCGAAGTGAAGGCATTTCACGTTTGCCTTCCACCTATCCAGGAACAGCGTGCCATCGCACGTATCCTCTCCTCACTAGACGACAAAATCGAGCTGAACCAGCAGATGAACCGGACGCTGGAAGCGATCGCACGGGCAATCTTCAAATCCTGGTTTGTGGATTTTGACCCCGTTCGCGCAAAGATGGACGGCAGCCAGCCAGTAGGGATGGACGCTGCAACGGCTGATCTTTTCCCTGATGAGTTTGAGGAGTCACATCTGGGGAAGATTCCGAAAGGGTGGAAAGTAGGGACGATAGAAACAGAATGTCGTTTAACAATGGGACAGTCGCCCAAGTCTGAATTTTATAACGTAACCGGGGATGGACTGCCATTTCACCAGGGTGTAACAAACTTTGGAACTCGTTTTCCGACTCATAAAACGTTCTGTAGTGTGTCTGAGCGAACAGCTAATACAGGAGATATTCTGTTTAGCGTTCGCGCCCCAGTGGGACGAATTAATGTAGCTGATAAAAAAATCATAATAGGTCGTGGTCTTTCAGCTATCAGACATAACCAAAATTACCAATCCTTCCTGTTGTATCACTTGTTCCACACCTTTAAAGAGGAAGACTCCATAGGAACTGGCACGATATACGCATCTGTGACTAGAAAAGAAATGCAGGAAATTAAGTTAATTATTCCTCTTGCTGCAATTGTTAATTTTTTTGATAATCAAGTTAAAGTGATAGATAAAAAAATAGCGAATAACGAAAAAGAAGCCCGCACTCTCTCCAGAACTCGCGATATACTAATACCAAAGTTGCTATCTGGTAAAATTCAATTAAAGGATGCTGAGAAGTTAGCGGAGATGGCAGCATATGGAAAGTAAAAGACCTTTATTTTATGAATCTAGCTTATCTGCTGTTTTGCAAAACCAAGAACAGAAGATGTTGGCAGAAATAGACAGTATTGATGAAAACTCCTTACTTAACACAAGTGTGCATGACTGGTGCGATTACTTTGAGCATAATTACAAACTTGAAGTACCCAAACTAATCGAAGAAAAGATTAAAACTGATTCCAGAGAAGTTAAAGTTCGTTTGAACGACTACGGTAGGAATACTTCTGTAACAGGAACTGAAATTATCATTTTTATTCCATTTGAAGGGGAGAGAAATTTGTTTAGGTATGAACCGCGCTATAGCGAAACTCCCACACCAGATGCAATAGTTAATCAGGATGAAATTATCCTAAGTTATACACAAACAAATCACCATGTCAAAGCCGTTGAGTCAGCCTTTACACAGGATTTAGTCCAGATTAAGCGATTTCTAAATTGGATAGAAGCACAGGTTTCACCCTTTAATGATTCGGTTCGCACGAAAGCACAAACTCGAATTGAAATACGCCGACAAAAACTTCTCAACGATCGGGATTTAGTAGCTGCTTTGGGATTTCCCTTGAAACGAAGGGATGATGCACCGCAAACTTATGTTGTACAAACAGTAAGAAGAAAGGTTTCTATTTCCCGACCTTCTACGGATATGGCTCCCTTTGTGCCTGAACCCACCTTAGATATGCAGGAGTACGAACATATCCTTTCTGTTATTTCTAATATGGTCATGGTAATGGAAAGAAGTCCCCGAGCATTTAAGGGTATGGGAGAAGAAGATATCCGGCAACATTTTCTTGTCCAGCTTAATGGTCAGTATGAGGGTCAGGCTACTGGAGAAACTTTTAACTTAAGTGGGAAAACAGATATTTTAATTCGTGTCGAAGGAAAGAATATTTTCATAGGAGAGTGTAAATTTTGGGGCGGAAAAGAAAAGTTACAAGAAACCCTCGAACAACTGCTCGGTTATACTTCCTGGCGAGATACGAAAATTGCACTGCTAATATTTAACCGGAACAAAGACTTTTCAAACGTGGTGAAACAGATTCCAGAGATAATTAAGTCTCATTCAAACTTCAAAAGGGAAGTTCCTTATGATTCTGAAACTGGGTTTCGGTGTGTGCTTCACCACCCTGATGATGTGAATCGCGAACTTATCCTGACAACTCTAGCTTTCAATGTGCCTCAATGACTGCGAACTTCACCGAATCCGTTGTCGAAGAAGCAACTCTTAAATGGCTTGAAGGTTTAGGTTACACTCCCATCCATGCCTCCGAAATTGCCCCCGATTCCCCCAATTCAGAACGGCAAACCTACGCCGATATTGTCCTAATTGACCGCCTCCGTTCCGCCTTAGCAACCATCAACAATAAAATCCCACCCGACGCGATAGAAGAAGCTATCCGCAAAGTCACCCGCACCGATACCCCCAGCCTATTTGAAAACAACCGCCGCTTCCACAAACTCCTCACTGATGGCGTTGATGTCGAATATCAAGCCGAAAATCGCACCATCTACGATAAAGTCTGGTTAATTGACTTTACCAACCCCAACAACAACGACTGGTTAGCCGCCAATCAATTTACAGTTATTGAAAATAAAAATAACCGCCGTCCCGATGTCGTTATCTTCATCAACGGCTTACCTTTAGGAGTAATCGAACTCAAAAACCCTACTGATGAAAACGCCACCATTAGAGGCGCATTCAACCAACTCCAAACCTATAAAAACGACATCCCTATCCTATTTCCCTATAACGAAATCCTAATCGTATCAGACGGCACCGAAGCCAGAGTCGGCACTCTCACCGCCGACTGGGAATGGTTCATGCCTTGGCGCACGATTGATGGAGAAACTATCGTCCCCAAAGGCACCGCCGAACTCGAAGTCATCATCAAAGGCATCTTTGAAAAACACCGCTTCCTCGACCTCCTGCACCACTTCATCGTCTTTGAAGTAGACGGGGACAAAATCACCAAAAAGATGGCAGGCTACCACCAATTCCACGCCGTCAACAAAGCGATCGCTCGCACCGTAACCGCAACCAACCCAGAAGGCGACAGACGAGTTGGCGTCATCTGGCACACCCAAGGCAGCGGCAAGAGTTTAACGATGGCATTCTATGCCGGGAAGATCGTACAGCACCCCGACCTAGAAAACCCCACCCTCGTTGTCCTCACCGACCGCAACGACCTAGACGACCAACTGTTTAACACCTTCTCCACCTGTTCTGACCTCCTGCGCCAAACCCCCGTGCAAGCAGAAGACCGGGAAAACCTACGAGAACTGCTACAAGTCGCCTCCGGTGGCGTCGTCTTCACTACGATTCAGAAATTCGCCCCAGAGGAGAAGGGGAAAAAGTACCAAGAACTCTCCGACCGTCGCAACATTGTCTTTATCGCCGATGAAGCCCACCGTTCCCAGTACGGTCTTAAACCCAATGTAACCACCAACAAAGAGCAGACAGAAGCCTATATTTCCTATGGTTTCGCTCAACATTTACGAGACGCCCTCCCCAATGCCTCGTTTATCGGTTTTACGGGAACCCCTATTGAATCAGCGGATAGAAATACCAAGAACGTCTTTGGTGACTATATCGACATCTACGATATCCAACGCGCCGTAGAAGATGAAGCCACCGTCCGCATCTACTACGAAGGGCGACTGGCCAAACTGAATTTAGACGAATCAGAACGTCCCCAAATTGACCCCAACTTTGAAGAAGTCACTGAGGACGAAGAACAGACCACCAAAGACAAATTAAAGAGCAAATGGGCAAGATTAGAAGCCCTCGTCGGTGCAGAACCACGCATCAATCAAGTCGCTCAAGATATTGTTCAACACTTCGAGAATCGCCAAGCCACTATAGAAGGTAAGGCGATGATTGTTGCCATGAGTCGCCGGATTTGCGTTGAACTCTACAATGCCATTATCAAACTCCGTCCCGACTGGCACCATGACGACGATGACAAAGGCACAATCAAAGTCGTAATGACAGGTTCAGCATCCGATGACCAGAAGATGCAACCTCATATCCGCAGTAAAAAGAAACGAAAAGACCTTGCCAAACGCTTTAAAAACGCCGCCGATGAGATGAAACTGGTGATAGTCCGGGATATGTGGCTAACCGGATTTGATGCCCCATGTCTGCATACCATCTACGTCGATAAACCGATGCGCGGTCATGGATTAATGCAGGCGATCGCCAGAGTCAACCGCGTCTTCAAAGACAAACCAGGCGGTTTAGTCGTCGATTACCTCGGCATTGCCGACCAATTAAGAGCAGCCCTTAACGACTACACCGAAGGCGACAGAGAAGAAACAGGCATTCCCGCCGAGGTAGCCCTGGACATCATGCAGGAGAAATACGAAGTCGTCAAGGCAATGTACCAAGGCTACCCTTCGGGGGCAAGCTACGACTACTCCAAATTCTTCAACGGCACTCCCACCGAACGCCTCTCGGTCATCCCTGCCGCAATGAACCATATCCTAGAGTTAGAAGACGGCAAACAACGCTATATCAAAGCCGTCACCGAACTGTCTCAAGCCTTTGCCCTCGTCAGCAGCTTGGATGAAGCGATCGCGATTCGCGATGAAGTGAGTTTTTTCCAAGCCATCAAAGCCGCGATGGTAAAACACACCACAACAGGCGGCAAAAGTCCAGAAGATTTAGATGCAGCCGTGCGCCAGATTGTCTCCAAAGCCGTCGCCTCAGAACAGGTGGTGGATTTGTTTGCAGCAGCAGGTTTGAAGAATCCCGACATCTCGATTCTCTCGGATGAATTCTTAGAAGACGTGCGGGGCTTACCCTACCGGAACTTAGCCCTAGAGGTGCTGCGGAAACTGATTAACGATGAGATAAAAACGCGATCGCGCAAAAACTTAGTCCAGTCCCGCTCCTTTGCCCAGATGCTGGAGGAGACGATTAAACGCTACCAGAACCGCTCGATTGAAACAGCCCAGGTGCTTACAGAACTCATTGAACTTGCCAAGGAAATCCGCGAAGCTCAGAGCCGGGGTGAGAATTTGGGGTTAACTGAAGATGAGGTGGCGTTCTATGACGCGCTGGAAGTCAATGATAGCGCCGTGCAAGTGTTGGGGGATGAAACATTAAAAGCGATCGCACGCGAACTGGTGCAGGCAGTGCGCCGCAACGTAACCATTGATTGGACCGTAAAAGAGAGCGTGAGAGCGAAGCTGCGAACCTTAGTAAAGCGGCTGCTACGCAAGTATGGCTATCCACCGGATAAGCAAGAGAAAGCGACAGTGACGGTGTTACAACAGGCAGAACTACTGTGCAAGGATTGGGCAGCTTGAGGGAGAGCGATCGCCTCGTGCTCATTTACTAGAAAGTTGTATCCACCTAAAAGCTATAAATACTCGATGAGCGCGGTATACCGCGCTGATGGATGTCCCCTAAAATTTTTTAGCTCTAGAGAACCCACGGGTTGTAAGACCACTTGCCAATGCGATCGCCCAGCCAGCAGCGATTGAAATAAAATCAGTTATCCAAGTGGATAACTGTCTTACCTGATAAGGGTTTCAGCAGTTCGAGAGCAGAAAGCGATCGCTGACCATGAAGGGTAAGAATTTTTTTTTCTTACCCTTCCAATTCGCAGGGATTTAAGCATCAGTTGACATTAGTGGTTTAATGTCATCTTTGAACTTTGGTTGTTGAGGCATCGTGATTGAAACGTGATTATCTGTGAAAAGACCCCTTTTCACAGACAATAGCTCTGGCTCATAGCAGGTGCTGGCTTATCATCCTCTGCCAAAATATGAGACTCTAGTTGACTAAGGCATTTGAGGTGCATCCGTTCCAAATCGTTTAATACTGCCTCCGCCTCAGTACCAAACTTGTAATATTCAGTTAGGTTGCCTAATCGATAATTAAAGGGCTGGTAACGATGCTTGAAATATAGCTCAACGTTGCCCCTGTGTTCCCAAGTACCAAGTACCTTAAGTTCAACGTTTTTGTAATGGCAACGTAAATCCCGCCTAATTTCTACCACTCGTTCTTCAATTGTTCGCTTAGTCACACCAATTTTATAAAGGGTTCCACTATTAGTTTTTAGTTCTAAATAGTACAAACGATGCTTCAGAATTCTTCTGAGTTGAGTTCGATAAAGCCATAAATCAATTGAACGTTCTTTCAGATCCAGGGATTTAAGGACTTTAGCAAGCTCTGTCTGTCGTTCTATATCAGATAGTTTCTTGAGGAGAAGCGGCTCCTGAACTTGATTGAATTCTTTTAAAGCCAGCGCTCCTACTGGAATTTTCCCTAGCTGTGTAAATTCGTAGCCCGGAGGATTTTGATAGGGATTCTTCTGTAATAGTTTGGCTTTGATTAATGGCTTGAGGTCAACAAAGAAAGGGATGCTCCAGCCATTTTGACCACATGAAAACCAAAGGGTTTTGAGCAATTGCAGAGCCTGTCCTGATAACTCAATATTGAAGTTGTCATACAGGGGAAGCGCCGGGAAGTCTCGTTTAACCGTCACGGAACGACAGGTCTGCCCGGCATGAGCGAAATGATGTTCCTTGACTTGGCCCTTCTTGGCAACTAATTTGACTCCACAATAGGGGCAAATTAAATCACTTTTTCCACTGGGGACATCAACAATATCAACCAATTTATTATCAGCGCTGACCCCAAACTTTAGCAGCCACACATAAGTCATATCGCGAATCACTAAGTATTTATCGTTAACTTCGACGGCAGATGGAATCAGGACGCTCCCTTGAATAAACGCGATCGCGTCCCACTTTCTGGGAACACTAGGACTGTCCCAGATGAGAAGGTGTGATGAATAAAACCGCAGCACTCACCGCCCTAGTCCTGGTCTTAACGGGCGTTCCAGCTTTCGCGCAAACCACAGCAACAGTAGTCAGGCTTGGAGATGGGGATACGCTCCGAGTCATGAGCCAAGGGAAGGTTGTCACGATTCAGATGGCTTGCATTGATGCACCAGAAACAGGACAGCGCCTTTGGGGTCAGCAATCAGCGGCGAAACTCAAGCAACTTCTCCCCCCTGGTAAGGCTGTGCAGATTCGGGAGATTGAGCGCGATAGCGTTGCGCTGACTTGTCAGTTCGCTATGGACGGACTGTCGCTGAACTAATCGTTGGAAATCAGTCAGTAAACCTGCAAATGGTTAAGCAGGGGCAGGCTGTCGTGTATCGCCAGTACCTAAGCGGCTGTGCATCTACCTTGAATCAGTACCTTCAGGCTGAAGCCCAAGCCAAGCAGAAGAAGTTGGGATTCTGGAATCAAAGTAAACCAGTCATGCCGTGGGATTTTCGTCGAGTCGGGCAATCAGTAAGTAATCAACCGTCCAAAGAGTGCCAATCCCAAACCAACCCCATCTGCCCAACAAAACTGTAGCTCCGCTTATCCAGGCGTATGTATTCCCCCAGGCCCACCGGATCTGAATTGCCCGGATATCTCCGACCGGAATTTCAAGGTTCTACCGCCTGACCCTCATGGCTTTGACCGCGACAGCGATGGGGTTGGATGCGAAAAGTAGTGAGACGGGCTCGACCATTGAAAAAATAGTCATTTCAGGCACGATAGTCTGCGTAAAGACACATTTAGACAGACTATCTTGGCTGAAATGGAGGTAGTGGTTTCAGCTGAGCAGGCAGCAGAAATATAGATGCCCTAGGCACTTAAATTTCTGCTGCGCTTAAATTGGCTGGCAGAAAATCAGCAATCTAAGATTCGAGCTGGGGCAGTCGGTGCTGAGCGCGCGAGCGCGGACTCAAGGAGTAAAACGCGATCGCGCAATCAAGGAAAGAAAACGCGATCGCTCTTAAGCCAAGTATCTGCTTATTCATTTTGAACTTCATCAACTAGCCTCCACTCATCGCGCCCATGAATCCCAATATTTTTGCCGTCAACCTCAAAACCCCAGCAGCGCTGACCCCCCCCAGGAAACGAAAATAAGACAGCATCCACCCAGACTTGCTTCACATCTGCCCATGCATCCCCGCTCTCCTTAAGCTGTAGTACCTGGCACTTGTCACCCACTTTCGCTTCAGCTTGGCGCTGCATCTGCCTAATCGCCGCCTTGGTGCGCGAACTCAATTTAGATAAAACTCTCATCCTCAACTGCTCAGGGAGTGTGGCAAACTCAATCAAAACAGCATTGCCAACTCGTGGGTCATCTTCTTCAACGGCAAGCTTCAACTCTGCGACACAAGCCTTAACCTCTGCCTCACTGAACGACGTATCTGCCCCACAATCAACAGCTTCATTTTCTCGTGTCTCAGAGGGGGGTTGTGACAGTTGAGCAGTAGATTGATTCAACTCAACAACATCATTTTTACCCTCCCCCCCCCTGTTAGTGTCAATTGGTTTAGTAACGCCTGAATCTCCCTCCACTACTGGATTTGAAAACTCAACACAGGTTGTTTTACTGAAATTGGTTGAGTCGTGGTTTAGTGGCGGTTTAGTAACTGGTTTAGTAACCTCAAACTCGCTTATATCAATACTTTCAGAGTTTGGATTAACAAATGAGTAATTTTGTGTGGGGGGGGGAGGGGTAAATGGATTTTGTGAGGTATTGTTAGCTGTGTCAGATTCGGGGGGTTGTGACAGTTTGGGCAGAGAATAAAGTCTAGAGCGTGATTTTCCAGGTGCAGGTTTTTCGTCAATAAGTTGTTTATTGGACATCCTGTTTAGCGTGGAGTACACAGTCTGCCAATCCTCTTTGCCAACACCCATTAACTCAATGATTTCCTTGCTAGTTAGCCCTTTAGGGTTTTTGGTAAGGATACCTGAAATTCGGTTTTGCCACTTCTGCCGCTCCGCTTGTTCCTTACCTCCGTCCTCGTTAACCGTTACCCAAGAATTATGTTCACCTTCAAGCTCAACCGTTATCTTTTTCGCCTCAGCACCACGCGATTCAATAGTAAGCATCCTCTTCGGATCTCGCGGGTCAATTACAAATTTTTTCTTATCGGACGGGCTGGGCTTGAGGATGTGTTGCAAATCCCAAACCCCCCACGCTGCTGCGGGAATTGCGGTTGTCCCTCGCGGTCGATTCACTCCTAGCGCATCTGCATTTTTGTTGCTGTGGTGGATGAGGATTGCGCTGGCTCCATAGCGAGTAAAGAGTTCTTTCAGTTCGTAAATAATTTCGCCAAACTCAGCCGAGTTTTCAGAAATCCCTACGCCATGTGTGATGCGCTTTAGAGAATCGACAACAACAAGCGTCGGGCGGAATGCTTCTAGTTCTGCTTCAAGCTTCGCGATTTGCGAAACGTCGAAGCTTGTCATTAGGTGAAAATTTTTATCGTCAGGACGGAAGCCACGATTAAAAAGCTTTTGTCGAGTCGAGCTGGGCGATTCATCCACAGAAATAAATAGAACCCGCCCCTGCTTGACAGGTATCCCAAGAAAATCACTTTCTCCAGTGGCTACAGCGAAGGCAGCATCAATCGCTAAAAGCGATTTACCAGTTTTCGGGCTGGCAATCAAAAGAGCTGTTTCCCCAACTGGTAGTAATTCAGGAATCACCCACTCCAACCCAGTAGACGGTTTATTGAAGAAGGTTTCTAAATCCATCACCTCGGCTTCTGCTGTAGATGTGCGCTGCTTGATTGCAGCTATCGCCTGGTCTAAGAGATGACTGGACATCTGGTATTTTGAGCAGAGCTTTCCTTTTTGAGTAACGAACTCTACTCTGTCATCTGTTTGTAGCAGTGCTAGTAGTTCCAGTTTGAGGTGCTCTGACCTGACTTCATCTCGGAGTGGATTGAGGATAGTCTCTTTCCACTCATAAAGTGTCATGTCTAATCGCAGCCGAATCTTGCGTAGCTCAAAGTTCTTCTGCAACTCAGTCATCTCGTGGGAAAGCAAAATCTTTCTTGCTTCCTCAGCTGCGTCTTCGAGGGAAAGAGGCGGTTCTTCGCTAAATTTCCCTAGCGCTGCATCAGAAAGCAGATTTTCTGCTTTCTGAATAAATTCCGATGGGTTCATCCTGTCAAGCAGGTTGCCGATGGTTGGCTTGTCGGGCAGCGGCGAGAAAAACTTAAGCGGATGTAGCGCAACGAAAGGTAATCCAGCGTTGCCGCAAGCCTGCTTAATGTTTTCAGTTTGACCTGTTCCCAAGTACACTAAGCAACTCAGGTTATCATTCCGAAGTTCCGTTACAACCTTCTGAATAAAGGGAACAGAATTTTTGCAGTCAGCTGGGATGCTAATTGCAGCTATTCCCATCTCACGAGCGTCTAGAACCGCTTCCTCATTTTTGAGAATTAAGAGCGCAGGTTTGGTATCGGATTTAGGCTTAGCAAATCGGAACACTGCCAAAGCTGCTGCTGCTTCCTCAATTCCATAAGCCCATCCATTCTGCTTGGATGCAGCGGCTAACTCAGCAATCTGAGCTGGTGTTGGCTTTTGCGCTAAAGGGGGAACCGTTAGTAGGACTAGCCCTTTTGGAACTGGGGGCAGTAGTGAATTAGCGGTGGATGCTTGAATTGTTTCAACATTTACAGACACGGGTGTACTCTCCTTTTCTTGGGAGGAGGTAGTTACCCCAGCGAATTTTTTAATCCATAGAGAAACTTTCCGGCATCACCGGACGTTTATCTACCAACCGAGCGCTCCTTGAAATCCTGTCTTCCCTATCCACGTCTATTGACGTGACTTCGCGAATTCCACTATCCCACATACTTTTGTTTATACACTCACCTGTGTCAACTAGACAAATAACCGGGAGCCAGAGTAGGATGAGTGTATAGAAAATATTATCTTGGTTGGTAAGTTTTTTGGTGGTGCTTTAGTCTTCTTCTGGACTAGGTTCTTCTGGAATAACTTGCCTCCTTTTTTGTACTTTTTTTTGAACGAACTTTCAGCCAATCAATTAGGCTGAAACGTTTATCAGAGGGATGTTATAGTGCCAAACGTGGTACTAGGGTACTATTCCTCTTTTATACTTTTACTTTGTCTGGGGTTTATTGTAAAGTCCCCAGTATTTTTGAGCGCGATCGCTCGTTGTAGTTCATGAGCGCGGTATACCGCGCTGATGGGATTGAGCGCGATCACTTGTTAGCGTAAACATAGCGAAGCTGACACCATTTGCAAGGTAGCACTCAAGATCCTTATCAAGTAAGAATTTCAGCTCTTGATACTTAGATGGGCTTCAAGGATACAACCAAGGTTCACTCAGCCATGACAAAATACCAACTTCAGGCTCAAAGTAGGGAAAACTCACGCTAACAACATTGATTTTTCAGGGCGTCTGAGTATAGCTCTGAAAGCTATTCAACTTTGAGGGTTGTTGGCAAAATTCTCAATCCACCTACTCGGCATCAAATTCTCGCAAGCTGGCACTTAGTAAACATTAAAGCTCTTATCAGCCAAGGGTTTAAATGACTATTTCGCGGCTGGTGAGAGCTTCGCCATATTTACGCCAGCAAGTGCGGCAGAGAGTTCGGTTCGACTGGGGTCGCATTCCACCCTCAAGACGGGTCTAAAATCAGCCATGACCATGCCAGCTTCTACCACCCCATCGCCTCCAGCAAACAGTACAACAGCCGTTGGAGTATTATTCGGTAGGGTGGGAGCATGACCCAAATATTTGAGTACCTTTTAGCGTTTCTGACCATCAGCAGTTTTATAAGTTTTGACCAGATAACGGTAAGGTTGACCTTTAATAATTTTAATTCCGATAAACAGGAGTGGAGTGCCTAACTATAGGGTTGTGTTAGGCATTCTATATGCCAGATGCCGATCTAACTGAAACATGGTTCCAGCTCTTCGGTGGTATTTGAAGGTTGGGAAACTGAAATTCCGGTCTACGGGACTTAAACGAGGTGGTGGGATCTCTGGCTCAATTGGTGGAGAAGGTTGGGAAACTGAAATCCCGGTCTACGGGACTCAAACAGGTTCTTCCCAGGCGTTGCAAAACCTAATAAAAGCCAGTGTCACTAGCAGAGCTAAGCGTCACGACTTAGTGAGCAGTTCGTTAGCTCTATCCCAGCGTTCTAACGCTCTGAAAGCAGCTTCTAAGTTCTTTAGGAGAATAGAATGGGGCAATCATTGGATTAACCCTTGACGTTCCCGGTATTGCTGAATTAGGAGAAGCCTGCTGTCTGCGTCAACTAGAAATGGAAGGATTTGACTATCCCCCGAAAACCACATTTCAGTAACCTACGTCAGGAGGGGAAAATAAAAGAGTTTTCAAGCGATCGCACTCAGTGATGAGATGTCAGTGTAAAAAGTGTCGGTCATTGATTATCGCCAAGCGAATGCAGTTAATTCACTATTGTGACCATCTTTAGCTCTTCGGACTTCGATGTAGTCTCCTACTAAATCTATCTGCGACCATTTCACAGCTGCTAATTCAGCGGTTCTCCGTCCGTGACGAAACATTAATAAAATAATGGCTGAATCCCTCACACCATGACGATCTACTTTTTTGGCTGTGCCAATCATGGTATTTACTTCATCAGCGGGTAGATATTCTCGTTCTCGTTGAGATGATTTCTTCGATGGTGGAAGAGGGCGAGAAAATATCTTTGCCGAAAATGGAAGTTGCCTGTTGAGAAATAGCATGGGTCAATCCCCCATGCTGGGATAGATATTCCCAGCATACTTTGCCTAGAAACAGACAAATTAAGCAAAGTTATGATTTGTATTACTTATCAATTCCGCCCCAAAAAGGGTTGACTTTTGTGACAACACACAAGCATTGCCCCTAGTTGCACTAACCTTCTATTTCCGCCGACCTAGGTGAGATGAGAATTACATCAATTTAAAAGTTTAACCGCATTAATTTGATAACACGACAAATAATTTATTATCCGAAAGCAGGAGTTGAGACATAGAAAGGTGCCAGTTTACGAGATGGAATCATAATTTCCTTAATCATAACTGGCACCTTCTGGGAGGCACTAAGACTGTCTTAGATGCAGGAAGTCGTAAATACAATCACAGAGATCGCCGCCTTAGCCTTACAAATGGTCGGAGATTCGTTGGAGAACTTCCCCATTCAGCCGATTAGCTAGCTCAATGCCTGGTTTCAACTTGTTATGGCAGCTTTGGAAAGTGTAGTGTTTGTTAGCCGTTCGCAAGTCATGCTTCATCCAGTATGCGATTGACACCTCTTCTGCATGAGTCGCCAGTCTATCCTTAATGAAAGTACGAAATATTTTCCTTAAAGTGTGGGGGGACAGTGGGATTCCAGTTAGGCGTTCAAGTGGATACCTAACTTTTGAAGTCATCTGTGCAGCATCATTCAATGGCTTCTTATTGATGGGACCAAAGAAAAGATAATTATGATCTTCCGGCTGAAGAACGCTTCTCATTCCTTTGTAAGTAATTTCATGGCGTCGATGGACGCTCACGACTTCATCGTAAAGCCAGAGATTCAAATAATCGTAAAAGTGCGAACCATCTGGAAATTGAGTATTGGGAAGCTCGCCAATCCACTCCCCATAGGCATCGCCAGTTTTGTAATCGTCCGGTAGGAGATGAATGTAATAGCGGGCTTCCAAAGGATTGAGCATCCGCTCTTTCGGAATAAAAATATCCCCCTCAAAAATCCCGTGTTTGAAGGTTTCGCCTATTCGGAGTTCGCGAAATGTCCGACCTCGATCCGGAGGAACCACTACGAAGAAAGCAAAAATTAGGAATCGCATCAAGGAGTTAGCTCTAGCCCGCATAGAACGCTTTTTTGATTTAAAAATCCCACTTTTTAAGTTTGAGTCAACATGGGTAAGATTGGCTTCAATCCTGAGTTTTTCTAAAGCTAATAAAACTTGCTCCCAGGTGATAGCTTTCTCGTGATAAGGTACTGCCGGGCGGGAGCTGCGTTTTTCCTTCTCCAGACCATTACAGAAAACTCTCAATCGTTTTATAATCGGAACATCCATGCACTCTGCCTGATAATCCGGGTCTGTCTCATCGCGATAAAGAAATTTTGCTAAGGATATTGCTCCCTCAACATACATTGCCTTTGTACCAGGGCTGGGCGGATTATTTAACCATTTGAAGTAGTCTTCCAACTTGTTTACTGTTTCTGTAGCGACTTCCCTGGCTTGTTCCGTTGCCAATCCTTTGGCATAGATATACTTGTCATAAGTGTCGAAATCCCGCAGTGAATACTTCAGTTTAATTACTGGAATTAGGGAGCCCAGAGATAATTCTTGCAGAGGAATTTCTTTGGCACGGTATAGCCAGCCTAAAAATCTTTTAGCGTGTTCACGACGAATTTTTCGGCTAGACTCTTTATAACCACGCGCTATCATCCAATCCTCAAAGACTTGAATTTCTCCAGCTATCTTGGCAAGGGCCTGCTTAATACTCTCCTGGTCCTCACTGGATTGAGGGAAGTAATCTTCTACATCAGAGCTTAGAGCAAACTTATCTAACGTATTGGCTGGTCGGTCAGTTAGTTTCTTACGCTGGATCACCCCCTTCCCTTTTAAGTAAAACCTGTAGCCTGGCGTTTCATCGGTTTCATTTAGTGACCCAGTAATTAGCCAGTTTTGCTGATCAACCCAGTTCAAAAACTTGTTTAGATAGCTTCTGGGCTGAGACTGGTTCTTAGCTGGGGTTTGGAGAAGTTTAAAGGTTTTTTCCTGTGCCTCTCGAAACTCAGAGAGTTTAGAAAGAGGCAGAGTCGCCAGAAATTCACGAACGCTTGCAATTTCGGATGGTGTGAGCCGGCTTCCTTGAGGCACTACCCCAGAAAGGGCGGGAATCGTAAAGCGAAATAAGGTACTCTGAATTAAAGAAAAATCCTTAGAATCGTTAAGATGTTTATAGGCATCAACTGCTGCCAATACATTCGCTGGAATCCCAAAAAGTGGTGTTCTACTGTTCATGTGTTTTCTCCATTTGACTGTTTTGGTTTATACGCATTAACAAAGCACTGGCTATGAATCAGGTTTGCTAATACGTTTTCAAGACTGTTGCTGCTCATATAGAAGAAACAAGGAGTTGTCAGGATATACGGCACGCCGTGTTTACGTAACAATGGATTGTACAAAATTGATGGATGAGCAACTTTATGTGATGTTCCAAATTACCAAACCTCCCATAAATGGTTAATAGTTTCTTTGGTAATTTGTTTTCTAGAAAGGTTACTATAAAAGCATTTCAGAGAATTAGTTTAACAACAAACTTAATTAAAACGGTTAATTAAGGCTTTACAGCTAACAACAAAGGGGTGCAAAAATTGAAGTTATTAAACTTGGATTTTGCCAAACATCTTCTATAAGCTCCTTCTATACTTATAGAAGGCTGACAATTCTCGATTTATGCACATCAACCAAACTTATATCTGGAAAGGATTAGAACCGATAGAAGTTTTTAAACTATCCTTATAGAACGTCTTTTAGCCTGGTTTTAGAGAATAAATCTGGAAATTTGGTTCGTGCGTATAAACAGGAGTGACACATGGCAAGGATTAGAAAGAGTAGTGTCAGACCAGATCACCGAAAAAAGCCAAGCCATAAAGGAAAGCAGTGCCAGCGGGGCAAAGGATTGATTTACGATGAGCTAAAAGAAAGATTAAATCTGACAATTACTCCCACCGGAAAAAGCAAACTTGAAGCTAAAGCTAAAGCGGAGCGATGTAGCATTTCAACACTGATTGAGGAGTTGGCTAGAAGTGCAGCTCTTGAAGAATTTCATCTGAGCGCTGACGTTCAATCTTCTACTTCATCTGAGAAGCTTGACTCTGAAACTTCTTGATAATAAATTTGGACTTCGACCAATGGGTACTTCTTAGCAATTGCAGCAGTTTGTACATAACAGTGGCGCATTCCAACCAAGCTTTAATAAAGAACATGACGTTAACAGCCTCGATAGGAGTATAGAGAACGGTAGTCAACAGGTAATGATGCCCAAAAAACAAAAAGGGCGGCTCAATACAGAGTCGCCCTTTTTGGGATTGGATATTTAATTAGTGCTGCTATAGAGCATAACCTTTAGCCGATTAAAGTGTCAAGGGCTCAGTTGCCCAAATATTTTTCCATCATTAGGATGGAGTGCCTCGCTAACTCTTTTGACTTTTCTTTGACTCTATATTTACTGCTACCCACTCAACTTGCTTTCTAGGAAGTAGTTGTACAGCTCATAAATATGTAGCGACCTGCAAGTTCACTCTTCCCTTTTTTGAATTTCACTAACATTTTTGAGTGTGCATAACCTTAGTGGATAACCCCGTTAAACCACCTGCTGGAATTTGAGCCACGATGTTTACATCAGTGCGATCACTACACTTTCAGCGGCATCGAAATATGCTGATGGGTAATCAGCCATTTGCCCTCTACCTGACAGAGGCAAAACGTTGCCCGTACCCAATCTTCAAATGTGCCGCCATCGGGCTTAGTGCCACCGCAGTGAATCAAACCGTGGGCAAAGGCCACATCATTACCAACAGTGACTTTGAGGTCGCGGATCTCAAAGCGAGTTGGGCCTTCCGTAGCGGGCTGCCACTCATCCCAGCTTTTGCGGTAGGCGTCTGCTCCTTCATATTTAAGCGGTGGCAGCACATCAAAAATGGTGACATCGGGCGCATGGTTGGCCAAAACTTCGTCTTGCTGCCCAAGGCGGGTCGCCCGCGCCCATCTTTCCAATAGCTCCCGAATCGATGTTTCATGCCTTAGTTGGATACTGGTAACTGCCATGATTTTCTTCTTATTGATATCGATTACCAATTGACGATCTCATCAGTGCCGCCAAAGCTGGTAAGTAAATCTTTGAAGTGGGGCAAATCATCTTTAACGAGGAGAATGCCGTACTGACAGTATAGACACTTTCGCTTTAACGACACTAATGTGTTAATAGCGACAAATAATTTGTTATCTGATAAAGGGCAACGAAAGATATTCACCGCAACGAAAGTTGTTTATTGCTAGAGGCGGTGTCATTGTTTTCCGGGACAAAACAACTAATTCCACATAGCAAGAAAAAGGAGCTAACCATCAAAAACCACACAACTTGAGCTTCAGGTGATAAGCGGGAATCAAGTCTTGCCTTTGAAGGAAGGCTCGGATCGTACCGTAGAGAAACCGTCTTATTCTCACAATCTTGCAGCCTCCAACAAGCGTCAGCTGTTGTAAAATCGACCAATTTTCCTTGATTGGTATGAAATCTCACCGTTGAAACTAATTTTAGTCTTATAGTGCTAGCTGTACCATTAGCGACAACTTGTTCTTCTACTCTCGTTTTAATGACAGTTCCAGTTGCTCTAATAGCCTTGGATTTAAAATCGACTTCAGATTTATAGAAAGAGGGTAGTTGAACTAACAGTGTCCCACCAATCAAAATACATAGAACACCGAATCCTTTTGTAAACAGACGATTTACCCCTAGTCCAATATTCATCTTTAACCTCCGCTCGATTACCACATCAATGCTGAGTCTCCTTCAATATAGGAGAAGTTATCTCAAGGTGATCAAGATAAGTGTTCATTCATTGTTCGCATTCTCTACCGTCTTTATCGCCATCGAATCTATGCGGGTCTGGTGCTAGCACGTTGAAGTTTGGATGAGAAATATCACTGCAATCCCAGTCTGGTAGTGGTGGCAAAATCTGATAGCGGCATTGTTTACAAGGCACCAGGGCTTAGTCATACTTATACAAAAATCTTGAACCACCTCTGGCGCCTTGAAGCGCGATCTGCGCTAGCTCTTTGAGAGCCGCTCCGCTAACGCTTTTCTCGAAACGCGATCGCATGATACGTCGCGAACAACTCCGGCTCGTCGAGAACCTTCTGACGTTTAAGGGTAATGAGTCGCTCCAGCCATCGGTGCAAACGCTCAACGACAGAACCCTTTTCTTGTGCGCTCACAGCCAGAGGCATTGACACCTGACGAGCCGCACGACAGTATCTAACAGATTTGCATCTAATAGACTGACATCGATCGCTTTTACACTGGCACCTCGTTGTGCTGAGGGATAGCCTGCCTCCACCATGACTGAACCCACCAGGGTGGGTTCGAGATCGAGACGAAGACCTAGGTACGGTTTTTCCTGGGTTGCTTCTAGAATTCGGCTGGCAATCGGCAGTTCGACCGTCCCCAGCAAATAATGGATTGGCTCGTACTGATAGCGATCGCTGCCTAGAAGGACTTCTTTGCTGCCTTTAGCAATCACACAAAAGGCAGGAATAGAGACATTATGAAAGCATTCCGAAGGGTAAGAGGAACGGTTGAATGTAGCACGGAGTTGACATCATCAAACTTAAAATATTTACTCAGAGTCTCAATTTTATAATTAAAATTCCTGTATCGTAATGCAGGTGAATACGGACTTGTTCGACTCTGTGCGTCAACAATCAGTGGACAACCAGGCACCCCTCGCCGCTAGGATGCGTCCTCGCACCCTAGATGAATTTATCGGTCAAGACCACATCATTGGGCCTGGACGCCTATTGCGTCGTGCGATTCAAGCTGACCAGCTTTCTTCGCTTATCTTTTTTGGCCCACCGGGTACCGGGAAAACAACTCTCGCTCGGATTATCGCCAACTCAACTCGCGCTCACTTCATTGCGATTAATGCTGTTCTCTCTGGCGTCAAAGAAATTCGGGATGCGATCGCAACTGCTCAAAAACGTCAAAAGGAACATACTCAGCGCACTATCCTTTTTGTTGACGAGGTTCACCGCTTTAATAAGTCGCAGCAAGATGCCCTGCTCCCTTGGGTGGAGAACGGGACGGTTATTCTAATTGGTGCAACCACAGAAAATCCCTACTTTGAAGTTAACAAAGCTCTTGTCAGCCGATCGCGCATCTTTCAGCTCAAACCTCTCAATGAAGCTGACTTACGCGGTGTCCTCCAACAGGCACTAACTGACTCAGAACGCGGTTATGGGACGCTATCTGTAACAGTAGAGCCAGATGCGATCGCACATCTAGTCAATGTCGCCAACGGCGATGCCCGTTCATTACTCAATGCCTTGGAACTGGCTGTCGAGACAACACCACAGGAGGCCGATGGTGTCATTCTCGTTACGCTGGCTGTGGCGGAGGAATCTATTCAGCAGAGGGCTGTACTTTATGACAAGGAAGGAGACGCCCACTTCGATACCATTAGTGCCTTTATCAAAAGCTTGCGGGGTTCTGACCCTGATGCGGCTTTATACTGGCTAGCAAAAATGGTTTATGCCGGGGAAGACCCTCGCTTCATTTTCCGGCGAATGTTAATTTTAGCCAGTGAAGATGTGGGACTGGCTGACCCCAATGCTGTCGTGGTCGTTAATGGCTGCGCCCAAGCCTTTGAGTGGGTGGGGATGCCGGAAGGACGCTATCACTTGGCTCAAGCTACGCTTTATCTCGCCAATGCTCCCAAATCTAACAGTGTCATGGGCTTTTTCGATGCCTTAGCAGTGGTTGAGAAGGAACGGGAGGTGGAGGTACCCAATCACCTCAAGGATGCTAACCGGGACAAGAAAGGATTGGGGCATGGAGCAGGTTATCTTTATCCTCATGCCTACCGTGACCATTGGGTGGCTCAACAGTACTTGCCTAGTAGTTTACAGGGACAGGTGTTTTATCAACCTTCAACACAGGGTTTTGAAGGGGAAATTAAAACACAGGTGGCTCGTCATCGGGAAGCGCAGTTGGAAGCAGTGGCAGAAGGCGTTTTTGTCTCACCCGTTGAAGTGCTAACAACAGGGCCAACTGACCGCACAGTTGACCGTTGGTTGCAGCGCACGTTAAGTCAGGTGGGTGAGCAACTGGAGATGGTACGCGATCGCATTTTCAGTCTGACTCAACTTCAGCGTCACCATGTTGTTTTGGACTTAAATGCAAGTAGTGGTTTACTCACCTTTGAAGCGTTGCGTCGGGTACCAGAAGGTGGAGTTTATGCCTGTACTCGGACACCGGCTGAAGCTATTGCCCTACAAGAACAGGTGGCGGCACTTCCCGAACTCAAGCGTCCTTTTGTGTTGAGTTCTACCTTAACCGAGTTGCCAGAGGTTTTAGCCACCCAAGCCCCCGATATTCGGTTTGATTGCATCATCGGGCGCAATGCGCTTATCCACGAACCGGATAAACTCGCAGCAGCCAAAATGTTAGCTCAATTGCTACAACAGTCGGGAGTCTTGGTACTAGCTGAGACGGTACCACGCTACACGCAACGGCTTTATCGTTTGCTCGAAAAGTCGAAGCTGAATGCTGACTTGTACCAGCGATTAGTGGCAGCGGAAGAGGCGATTTACAGCGACAAGTTAGACCCAATGGTGAACTGGGATACGGATGAGCTACGGGCTGCCTTCGAGGAGGTGGGGTTAGTAGTTGAAGTGGATGAGGAGCGATCGCTTACCCAATTGCATATTACACCCGCCTTAATCGAGCGCTGGTTCGCTACTACTTCTGCAACAAATAGACCTTCTTATGCGGCGCATTTGGCGAACAACCTTCACGAAGAAGAAATCCGTACTGTAAAAGACCTATTCACCCGCTGGTTACTCCATCAAACTGTTAATTGGGAGAGTGCGATCGCTTTTGCGAGGGCTGAGCTGTCGTAAAGTGTCGAATAACAGATTATTTGTCGTCTTAACAAATTGTTGTTGTTGAGCGTTTCTATCGCTACTAAAGCCTAGATATATTTGGGTGAAGAAAAGCTGGAGTTAAGATGATTATGGCTTTAAAGAGGAATTCCTAGCAAAGTGTTACTTAACCCAAAAACCCTACTGTAAAAGATTTGAGAGAAAAGAAATCAAGCAGGAAGGTGCTAAACGCAGACAAAAAACTCGTCGAGACATCCAGGAAAATTTTCCTGGATGTTGTGTTTGGGCAATCTCGTGATCTGCGCTAGCTCTGAAGAGAGCAGCAGCGCTGACTTGGCAGAGCTTTTAGGGGATGTCAGGGATTGCAAGTTGTTTTGCCATTGCCCCTAGCTTTTTATAAACTTCCGCTGCGACTTCGATGAAATCGAAGTAAAAGCAAATACCTCCACACAGTTTTCATAGGTATTCCGTGTCCGCATCCTCACAAAACCAGGTTTTAAGTATTGTCCTTTATGAAATGATTCCAGCCATACGGGTCAACAAACACGATAATTAGACTGAACACCCAAAAAATCGCCAATTTGTAAATTTGGATTTTCGCCAATTTGAAAATAGACAAAGGCAAAAATCTGATTTACAGTGCTGGCATTGGTTGAGGAAAAACCATGCTTGTAACTTGTACATCAGCTAAGGGAGGGGTAGGCAAAACAACTAGCGCGATACATATCGCAGCTCTCTTAGCCCAAAACGATTGCACCCTTTTAATCGACGGCGACCCTAATCACTCTGCCTTAAAGTGGGCAAAGCGAGGTGAATTGCCGTTCCAGGTCGTAGACCTAATGGCAGCGTCCCGGTATACCCGCAACTACGAGCATATTGTTTTCGATACTCCTGCTCGACCCAAACAAGACGACTTAGAAGCCCTAGTTGATGGGTGTGACCTGCTCATCATCCCCACCACTCCGGATATTCTCAGCATTGATGCAACTTTAGAGACAGTTGATTTACTCAACTCGCTCAAGTGCAATCACTATCGAATTTTGCTCACGATTATTCCGCCCTCCCGTAAAACTGGAGAACAGGCGCGAGAAGCCTTAATAGATTTCCCTTTATTTGAACAATCAATTCGGCAGTATGCTGCTTATGAAAAAGCAGCATTGGAAGGAGTAATTGTCCATCAGGTGAAGGATCGAAATGCCCGAATAGCCTGGAGAGATTTTAAAGCTTTGGGTAAGGAGTTATTACCGTGAGTAAAGACAATCCGTTTCGCAAGGCGATCGCCAACCGCCAACAGTCAGAACCTGACGCGCCCGATTCTATTTTGAACCTTCAGCCTGAACCTGCACCACTTCCAATTCAAAACCCTACTCCACCTGAACCTAAGAAGCGCGGTAGACCTGCAACAGGAAAGCGATCAGATGATGCGTGGATTGGCAGAACTTTCTACATTCAGCGAGAAACTGACTTAGACGCAGAAACTGAACTGCTCAGTCTAAAAAGGCAAGGGATCGAGCTAGACAAATCTGAGCTAGTCGATAAACTTCTTTGTGCCTGGGTTCAATGGCGAAAAGGTGAAAATATAGATTCTCTCCTTCCTGGCATTCCACCAATTCAAAAATCCAAAAATACGTAAATTTGAAATTTCAGCCAGTCGTATGTTATGTTACTGCCGTTGGCATGATTGAATCAAATAGCCTCTTAGCTGAGCAGGTTGTCCCAGAAAAACACTGGCCTATCAAGTACGAGCAAGAGAAAATCCAAATTCTTGATGCAGATGCACTAAATTGAAGAAAGCAACAAGGTATGTGTAGCCGAGGGTGAGTTCGATTTATCCGTTACGGGGTCTTGAGTTATACTCCCTACGGCAGATCCGAGTTTCATCTGAGTGAATATGACCAAAAAACGTCTATCACACAAGAAGACAGCCCCTACCGATGAATTAAATATTCTTGCGGTTCAGCCGTCTCCTCACAAAGTAGAGCCAGAGGATGTACAACAGTCTGCTGCATCTATTGAAAACCGGGTTGATGATGCCGCATCAACCCCTGTGCCAGTAGAGCCTCAGACTGTTGACCCAAGAGAGCCTTCCCTTGATACCGCATCAGTTCCTGTCACTTTCGACTCTCCCCCAACTTCGGAGCCAGCTCCGGAACAAAGCGATTCCTCTGCCTCTTCTTCTGAGGAGCCACAAGCTTTATTCCAGGCGGTGGGCATTCTCACGGGAGATGTCACTTTCGATGAAGAAAAAACTTTTGTGAGTGTCGGGGGAAAAACCTATCCACTCTATTATTCCAGCTCCCACAAGCGGTC
>NZ_JAMPKJ010000062.1 GCF_039962115.1 Funiculus sociatus GB2-C1
TACAAGGTGTCAAAGCTGTCAGTAAAAGTTTGTCTACAAGCAGGACACAAGTATCGTTGACTACCTTTGCTGGTTTTTCCATGTTTGTGAGTTCTGGTGTGACCGCACAGAGGGCATTGCATATGTGAAGAGGGAATTGTCTATCAATACCTAGCGATTATACCCACACTTCGTTGAGGCATGACCTTATCCTCGACTCCACGCGGGATGGTGTAGCACAGATTACCGAAGTGCTGGCGAATCGCAGTGACATCACCAGCGTTCATATTGTTTCCCACGGTGCTGAAGGTAGTTTACAACTGGGAGCGAGTGCGGTTAACTCGGATAATTTGCAAGCTTACAGCAACTCTTTGCAGCAGTGGGCAAGTGCTTTAACAGCTGATGCCGATATTCTTCTGTATGGTTGCGATGTAGCTTCTGGAGGGAGTGGGGGAGCCTTTGTGCAGCAGTTGAGTCAATTAACGGGGGCTGAGGTTGCGGCTTCAGATGACCTTACAGGTAGCGCCGTCTTAGGCGGTGACTGGGATTTAGAAGTAAAAATTGGGGCAATAGAGTCACCAATAGCCTTCCTACCCGCAGCATTAGCAAATTACAACTTTGTTTTACCTGTTAGTTTCGCACCCGCCACCAACATTGGCGTGGCGACAAGTCCCCGTCTAGTCACCGTAGGCGACTTCAACGGCGACGGCAAACAAGACTTGGTAACATCAAACCTTAATTCTAACAACGTTTCAGTCTTGTTAGGTAAAGGCGACGGCACCTTTAACACTGCCAGCAACATTGGCGTTGGAAATGTTCCCGTTTCCGTAGTCATCGGCGACTTCAATGGCGACGGCAAACAGGACTTGGCGACGGCGAACGAAGGCTCTTGGAACGTCTCAATATTATTAGGCAACGGCAACGGTACCTTTAGTAGTGCGGGCAACTTTGCCGTGTGGTCAGCTCCCTATTCCGTTACTGCCGGCGACTTCAACGGCGACGGAAAACAGGACTTGGCGACGGTGGACTTTAACGCTGGCAACGTCTCAATATTATTAGGCAACGGCAACGGCACCTTTAGCAGCAATGGCAACTTTGGCGTGGGGTCAGGTCTTAGTTCCGTTACCGTCGGCGACTTCAACGGCGACGGAAAACAGGACTTGGCGACGGCGAACTTTAACTCTAGCAACGTCTCAATATTATTAAGCAACGGCAACGGTACCTTTAGCAGCAATGGCAACTTTGGCGTGGGAATAAGTCCCACTTCCCTCACAGTCGGCGACTTCAACGGCGACGGAAAACAGGACTTGGCGACGGCAAACCAATTCTTTAGGAACGTCTCAATATTATTAGGCAACGGCGACGGCACCTTTAGCAGCAATGACAACATTGGCGTGGGGTCAAATCCCATTTCCGTAACCGTCGGAGACTTCAACGGCGACGGAAAACAAGACTTGGCGGCGGCGAACTATCGCTCTAACGACGTCTCAGTTCTGCTCAATACCACTATTAACCAAGCACCCAGCGTCACCCTTCCCGGTGCAGCCGTTGCCTACACCGAAAACGCCGCCGCTAAAATTATTGACAGCACCGCTACGGTAGCAGACACCGACTCAGGCAACTTTGAAGACGGAACCCTCACCGTCAGCTACACCGCAGGCGGCAGCCCCTCCGACCGACTCAGCATCGCCAACATTGGCAGTATCGTTGTATCCGGAACCACCATCAGCTATGCGGGAACTGCCATCGGCACCATCACCAGCAATGGCAGCAACGGCAGCAATCTCCTCATAAACTTAAATGCCAGCGCTACCCCTACCGTTACTCAAGATTTACTCAGAAGTATTGCCTACAGCAGCACTTCTGAAAATCCTACCGCTTCCCGCGCCGTACAATTTGTCCTCACCGATGGCGACGGCGGCACCAGCATTGCCGCCACTAAAACTATCAACGTTACAGCAGTAAACGACGCTCCTAACTTCACTGCTGGCGCTGCTCAAAACGTCATGGCAAATTCCGGAGCGCAAACCGTTACCGGATGGACAACTAATTTTAATCCCGGTACCGAAGAATCAACTCAAACACTTGACAGCTACATAGTTAATGTAGCCAACAACGCAGGCATCTTTGCAGCCGCACCCACCATTGACACCAACGGCAACCTGACCTTCACTCCAGTTGCCAACATTACGACTAGCACCACCGCTACCATTGAAGTTCGCGCCAAAGATAATGGCGGGACTGCTAACGGTGGTATCGATACCTCAGTGGCAAAGACTTTCAACATTACTGTCAACCCGCAACCCAAGATTAGCATCAGCGATGTCACCATCACTGAAGGTGACAGCGGCATCGCCTTTGCCGAGTTCCAGGTTTCGCTTTCCAACGCCAGTACTGAAACTGTCAGCGTTAACTATGCCACCGCTAATAACACTGCGATTGCTGGCAGCGACTACACCGCCATCAACGACACCTTAACCTTCGCTCCCGGCGTCACCACCCAAACCTTCCGGGTAGCCGTTAACGGTGACATGATGGATGAAGCAAATGAAAGCTTTTTTGTCAACCTGTCTAATCCCAGCAAAGCCACGATTATCGATGCTCAGGGAATCGGAAATATCATTGACAACGACACGGCAGGTTTCACCATCACCGCAATTAGCGGTAACACCAGCGAAATGGGTGGTACGGCAAGCTTCAGCGTCAAGCTAAATAGCAGACCGACTGCTGAAGTTACCCTCAGCTTAGCTAGTTCGGATACCACTGAAGGCACGATTTCTAACTCGAAGTTGACCTTCACCGAGAGTAATTGGAATGACGCTCAAACTGTGACAGTAAAAGGTGTTGACGATACCCTGGTTGATGGCAATATTGCTTACAGAATCGTCACTAATGCAGCCGTAAGCGCTGATGCCAAATACAACAACCTGAATCCGGTTGATGTCAGCGTTGTCAACATCAACGACAACGATATTCCCATAACTAACGTTATCAACGGCAATCGTTTATATTCCGACACGTTAGTAGGAACTGCACAAAACGACCAGCTCACCGGTTATCGCGGTCACGATACGATTACTGGTGGTCTGGGTAGCGATCGCATCTACGGCAATGCTGGAAGCGATGCTCTGTATGGTGATATGAGCAGTATGGTGGGAACTGTCGGTGGCGACGATTTGATTTGGGGTGGTAGTGGTAGCGATCGCATCTACGGCGGGTACGGTCACGATTCCCTGTACGGCGGAGTTGGAAATGACCAAATTTGGGGTGACGCTGGCAGGGATCGACTCAGTGGCGGTCTCGGTAGCGATAGTCTTACAGGTGGTGCTGGACGGGATACTTTTGTCCTTGCTAAGGGTGAAGGTGTTGATACCATCACTGACTTCCAAATGGGTCGCGACTTTATCGGGTTGGCTGGTGGTTTGAGTTTAGGTCAGGTGTCGATTACGCAAAGAAGCAGCCAAGCTGTGATTACTAATAACTCCGACGGTGAGATTTTAGCAGCCATTAACAACATTAGTGCTGCTACTCTTCAAAGCAATGCTGCCAGCACTTTCGTGACTATGTAAGTGTAGGGACATTTTGCCCCTACACGGTAAAATCGCTGCACCAATTGAACTAGGTGCAGCGAACTAGCTTTGTCAAAGCGATCAAAAGTATCTCATAAACTACACTGCAAGGATCATCAAATCGTCCATAGCAGAAAAATTCCTTGGTTGGCACCTTGACAGGGCTAGGTAGGAAATGCCAACCATTAAAGCATTTGGTGTGGTGGGCATTTCCTACCCTACTAAACTGCTACTGGTTCAAGCAACTTAATATTTGAGTAGTTGAACTCGGTGGTAGTTTTCTGACCTTGCTCATTCGAGTGAACTACCTGCTTGGTCATCACATAGTAATCACCAATTTTATCGAAAGTATCCTCAAATTGCAGTTCCTTGGTCGTTTCACCTGTCTGAGGGTTGCGGAAGACGACATCGTAGCGAGAGGATACGTAACCTTTTCCTGTATCTAAGCTTTCCTTGGTATCTATTGTAAAAGCCATCCGACCCATCACCCGACTCACCTGACAAATTTCGGTGCCTCGAATTTTGTAGTTAGACCCCATCGCATCGCCTTTAACTAGAATTTCCTTAGCGCCAGTAGAGTCGGTTTCGCCAAGGTTAAACTCGTTTTTGCCGTGAGCTTTTTCAAAATCTCCCCGTTTGCGGTGGGTGATAATATCTCTGAGCTGAGTATAGACGCTCTCTTGCACCGTTTCGTCTTCGATGCCAGTGACTTCTACGCTCAAATCGCGGTTGATGCGAATTTTGCCTTTGTAGACTTCATCACCTTGCTTGAGTTCTACCTCGGCGCTGTATCCGGGAAAGTTGGCATCCCAAGTGTAGCGGTTTTCGTAGGCAGCCCGAAATAAGTCGCGAGCGTTTGCTGCAATCATAGAACCTTGATTAAGTTAACTTCTTTTCTAGTTTAGAAATCTTTGCAGGGTATTGGGTGTCATTAACTCATTCCCTCCCTGGCTAGAGCCTCAACCATCAGAACTGGAGGCAGAGCGAGTAAGCAAGAATGGGATTTTCAGCCTTAAGTTAACACTTAAGCATCTTGCCTACCCTACAAGATAAAAAATTTATCCTACATTAACAAATCCAGCGAACCTGTCTGAGGCGTGGATATCATTACGGGTTCTTGATACAGGGGTACTGTGAATGTGACTGTTGAACCTAGTCCTTCGCCCATGCTGTAGAAGTTTACGACACCGCCCATTGCTTCTACAAGCCTTTGCGAAATTGCCAGTCCTAGACCAGTTCCGCCATACTGTCGCGTGCGGGAGCCATCTACCTGAGAGAAAGATTGAAACAGTTTATCTTGCTTGTCGAGGGAAACGCCAATCCCGGTATCCGCTACTTGGACTTTTACCAAGCCGGGAAATTCCTGTCCGGCAAATTTGATTTTCTTTTTGCTCACCTCAGCACTGACTGTAACCCCGCCTTCGTGAGTAAATTTGATGGCGTTCCCAATCAGATTTAACATCACTTGCAGGAGACGCTGATAGTTACCGTACAGGATAACTTCATCGTGGGTGGGGGGCATTTGAATACATAAACTCAGGTTCTTCATCTGCGCCTGATTTCGCGTAAATTCCTCAACATCGCCAAATAGCTCTTCCAGCTTTACCTGTCCGAGTTCCAGCTCCATTTTGCCTGCTTCTATTTTGGCAACGTCAAGTATGTCGTTGATCAGGTTGAGTAAATGCAGGGCGGAACGATAGGCATCTTGGATAAACTCCAGTTGCTCTTCAGGCTCGTCTACTGTGCCGTCTAGAATCAGCTTCAGGGAGCCGATCATACCATTGAGGGGAGTGCGGAGTTCGTGAGAGGTGTTTGCTAGAAATTCTGATTTAAGGCGGCTTGCTTCTTCTGCTTGTTCGCTAGCTTGCTCTAATTCTTTGTAGAGTTTGGCATGAGCGATCGCTGTCCCTACCTGATCTGCCAGCTCTCTGACTAACTCTACCTCTGCTTCGCTCCATCTGCGCGTGCGATCGCACTGTTGAATGCTTAGCAGTCCGTTTGGCTGGTTTTGATAGCTTGTTGAAACCACTAATAGCGACTGATATCCAAAGCTATTGCCTCCCGCCTGTTCCACTACCACGGGTTCGCCTTTCGCTTCCAGCCCTTGTTTCAGGTATGGGTCTTCGGCTAGCGGTAAATACTGTCCCAGCAGCGATCGCACTGACTCCTGGCAATACTCCGCCACCACCTGCACTTTTGGGCTACAACTTTCGTAGTTGCATATCATGCAGCGGCTGACGTTCAATCCTTCTCCCAGCCCCTTGACCGTTTGCTGCCAAATCGTATCTAGATCCAGCGTGCGGCGGATATTTCTGGCGATCTGGCTTAATAGCTTTTGGTACTGGTCTGTACTTAACAAAGTTGACTCGAAAGTTAGCAGTGGAACATTAACAGGAGCCACCATCAGAATATACCTGCTAAATTGCAAACTGAGAATAGGCAATATTTACCAGTCGTCATGTGATAGATGCTTTTGTCGAAAAACTTAAAACTTCCGCCCCTGAGTCTATACACTTGATTATCAATCGTTCCATTCGCCTCTCGGAGGCACGGGCGGATTTCGCTCTAGGGTGCGGGTCAGTTCGTCATCGCGATCGCGTTCTCCCCTCAGCCACTGTCTTATGGCTGTCTCAATCACCTTACTTGGGTCATTTGTTAGGTGCTTTATTTGATCTACCAATTCCGAATCCAGGTGTATCGCAACTTCCACCTTTTCCCCTGACCTTTTAGAATACACAGACCGCTCGTTCATAAGCTTTTGCAGCATCTATATTTATGATGAGATTTTTGTTTTAGCAATTCTCCAGGTGAGAGACACTAAACCGCTTTTCCATGCTAACTGGTGTTTTGCCAACTCAGGAAAGTCAAATCCAGCTTTTATCCACGTATGAAACAAAATTTTGCAATTCCTCCCCTTTCCCTGAGCTATATGCTCTGGCGACTGGAGCGATAAAAAGATAGCAGGCTGAGGTTTTTGTCCTGAAGTCTTGACATCTTAACAATTATCGGTGAGTTTGAGGGATGTACCCAAAACCTTGTTTTTTAAGTATAGGGATAAAACTACACTACCCACATATACTTATTAAAGCCTAAAGCGTAGCAACATTTTAAATAAGTCTATAAGTTTTGTTTTATAATCTCTGCATAAATGCCTAAAGCTAGTAAAGTTGGACAGAAAGCTGAAATTTGCTGATCTCAACAAAGTCAAGACAGATATATTGCTCCAGATGCAAGTCGAAAATACTCGCCTTGCCAAGAGTTTGTTCTAACTCTCATGCAGAGACGAAAAATTACCACAGCGAAAGTGTCAACAACTTGCAATCTGAACTCAGCAGCTAAACTATTCGCCCTACCATCTTTGCCACAAACAGAAATACTTGCCTGATAAAAAGGTATGGAGTAGATACAGTTGGTCATTCCCTACTTTTAAAAGTGTAAACCTCATACCTATAGAAGGATGCTTTCTTCACGCTTCACCAATGTTCGATTTGGTTTTAGCTCAAAAGCAGAGAAAGGGTCAACCTATTGCCAACAGTTCAGATACCCGACTTCCCTAAGAAGTCGGGTATTTCCCCTTCACGAGTAGCGGTAACTCCATGAATATTAGCTGTCCTAGTCACACTTAAGGCTAGATGGGAGAATCCCCCGTATTATATGGGTGGGGCGTGTCAAAATTTGTGTAAAAATACTTCAAATTCACAAAGCCTTGTCTCTAACCCGGCGTGGGATATATTATGCCAAGATCGCAAGCTGGGTGTCGGACACATTAGAATATGTGAAGTCTGCTGAATCTCGATTGCCGCTCTCGATGTGCCTTTTTCTTTGGCTATGACCTCAGTACCTGTTTCTCACATTCGTAATTTCTCCATCATCGCCCACATTGACCACGGTAAATCCACCCTGGCGGATCGCCTCTTGCAATCCACAGGTACTGTAGAAGATCGGCAGATGAAGGAACAGTTCCTAGACAATATGGATTTAGAACGGGAGCGCGGCATTACCATTAAGCTGCAAGCTGCCCGGATGAACTATACTGCCAAAGACGGTGAGCAGTACGTTCTAAATTTAATTGATACTCCCGGTCACGTAGATTTCTCCTACGAGGTATCGCGCAGTCTCGCCGCTTGCGAAGGCGCACTTTTAGTAGTGGATGCGTCCCAAGGTGTGGAAGCTCAAACTCTCGCCAATGTCTATCTTGCTCTTGAGAATAACCTGGAAATTATACCAGTTTTAAATAAGATTGATTTGCCAGGAGCCGAGCCAGATAGGGTAAAGGGAGAAATTGAAGAAATTATTGGGCTAGATTGCAGCGGTGCAATTCTTGCTTCTGCTAAAGAGGGGATTGGGATTGACGAGATTCTGGAGTCTATCGTTCACCTGGTACCGCCCCCGCAAGATACAGTTTCAGAACGATTGCGGGCGTTGATTTTTGATAGCTACTACGACAGCTACCGGGGTGTAATTGTATACTTCCGGGTGATGGATGGTACGGTGAAAAAAGGCGATCGCATCCGCCTGATGGCTAGCGGAACAGAATACGAAATTGACGAATTAGGTGTCCTTTGCCCCACCCAAAAGCAGGTAAATGAACTACACGCCGGAGAAGTGGGCTACCTAGGAGCAGCGATTAAAGCTGTCGAAGATGCCAGAGTCGGAGACACCATTACCTTAGCCAAGGCCCAAGCAGCCGAACCGTTACCTGGTTACACCGAAGCAAAACCAATGGTCTTCTGTGGTATGTTTCCCACAGATGCCGACCAATACCCCGACTTGCGAGAGGCTTTAGAAAAGCTAAAGTTAAATGATGCCGCCCTGCACTACGAACCAGAAACATCGAGTGCGATGGGATTCGGCTTCCGCTGCGGCTTTTTGGGCTTGCTACACATGGAGATTGTCCAAGAGCGGTTAGAGCGAGAATATGACCTGGATTTAATTATCACCGCTCCTTCCGTAGTCTATCGGGTAATCACCAACAAAGGTGAAGAACTCTACATCGATAATCCCAGCCACCTACCAGCGCCGAACGAGCGCGAAAAAATCGAAGAACCTTATGTCAAGGTAGACATGATTACACCAGAAACGTATGTAGGTACGCTGATGGAGTTGTGTCAAAATCGACGCGGTATCTTCAAAGACATGAAGTATTTAACTCAGGGGCGAACTACGGTGACATATGAGTTACCCCTGGCGGAAGTAGTGACGGACTTTTTCGATCAGATGAAGTCCAGAACGAGGGGTTATGCCAGTATGGAATATCACCTGATTGGCTATCAGGAAAATCCGCTGGTTAAGTTGGATATCATGATTAACGGAGATCCGGTTGATGCCTTGGCGATGATTGTCCACCGTGACAAAGCCTATGGCGTGGGACGAGCTTTAACAGAAAAGTTAAAAGAACTAATTCCCCGGCATCAATTCAAGATACCTCTTCAAGCTTCGATAGGCAGTAAAGTCATCGCCAGCGAACAAATCCCAGCTTTGAGAAAAGACGTTCTTGCCAAGTGCTACGGCGGTGACATCTCCCGGAAGAAAAAATTGTTGCAGAAGCAAGCTAAGGGTAAAAAGCGCATGAAGTCAATAGGTACAGTTGATGTACCCCAATCAGCCTTCATGGCGGTGTTGCGCCTCGACCAAGAATAACCTTTGGGTTATTTAGATTCGGGAGCATCTGGGAGCCAATTTCTCAGATTGCCTTAGACTCGATGCTTCACAAACTCAGGCTACCTACCCAGCCTCAAAACCCATAAACTGCTTTTTTTTGGCGTTGCACATTCAAAAAATGTGCAACGCCAATGCTTTAGACGGCTCTGGGTAAGGCTTTGCCCGTTCACTGTAGAGTTAGGGCGCTCTTGGGTTTTGATTCAAAGCTTTGCTACTTTACTAAGTACACTTAATATTTACTAAATATTTACCGAATATTTACGGATGGGCGATAGAGCGATCGCTCCGTATACTCTAAGCTAGTTAACAACGGAATACCTCTGGACAGCAGTGCTTTCCAAGGTTAGTTTAGATATCGATTCTCTCCCTAGCGTGAGTCAGTTACCGATGCGAATTATAGTTACAGGTGGTGCGGGTTTCGTGGGTTCTCATCTCATCGACCGATTGATGAGTTCTGGACACGAAGTCATCTGCTTAGATAACTTCTACACGGGAAGTAAGCGCAACATCTTGAAATGGCTGGGTCACCCTTACTTTGAGATGATCCGCCACGACATCACAGAACCAATTCGGCTAGAAGTAGATCAGATATATCATCTAGCCTGCCCTGCTTCCCCTGTTCACTACCAATACAACCCAGTCAAAACCGTCAAAACAAGCGTTTTGGGGACGATGAATATGCTGGGTTTAGCTAAGCGGGTAAAAGCCAGATTCCTTCTGGCGTCAACTTCTGAGGTGTATGGCGACCCCGACGTTCATCCCCAGCCAGAAGAGTATCGAGGCAATGTCAACCCAATTGGGATACGTTCTTGTTACGACGAAGGCAAGAGAATTGCAGAAACTTTATCGTTTGACTATCATCGCCAAAATGGTGTAGATATTCGGGTTGCTCGAATCTTCAACACTTATGGCCCGCGAATGTTAGAAAATGACGGTCGAGTAGTGAGTAATTTTATCGTCCAAGCGCTGCGAGGAATACCGTTAACTGTGTATGGT
Source organism: Funiculus sociatus GB2-C1 (assembly GCF_039962115.1). NCBI lineage: Bacteria > Bacillati > Cyanobacteriota > Cyanophyceae > Coleofasciculales > Coleofasciculaceae > Funiculus > Funiculus sociatus. The sequence continues at coordinate 10,206 of NZ_JAMPKJ010000062.1, forward strand.
GATGGTTCGCAAACTCGGAGTTTTTGTTATGTTTCTGACCTGGTGGAAGGGCTGATCCGATTGATGAATGGCGAACATACTGGGCCGATTAATTTAGGTAATCCAGATGAATACACCATCTTAGAATTGGCTCAGAAAATACAACATATGGTGAATCCGGACGCGGACATTAAATTTGAAGCACTGCCGCAAGATGACCCTAAGCAGAGACAACCAGATATTACTCGTGCTAAAACTTGGTTGGATTGGGAACCTAGCATTCCTCTGCAAGAAGGGTTAAAACTGACTGTAGAAGATTTTAGGGAGCGCATCAACAACGGTTAACGGGCATGGTTCATAGTTCATGGTTCATGGGAATAAACAACGAACTATCAACTATGAACAAAAATCTAATATCCCCAGTATTTTCATTCAAGAAAGAGGATTTATTTCTATGCGTGTTTGTGTAATTGGCACTGGATATGTTGGCTTAGTAACAGGTGCCAGCCTTGCTCATATCGGGCATCATGTCATCTGTGTGGACAATAATGAAGAAAAAGTCAAGTTGATGAAGGCGGGACAGTCGCCAATATATGAGCCGGGGCTGTCGGATATTATGCAGTCGGCTTCGAGTTCAGGGAATCTGGAGTTCACAACTGATTTAGGTGCAGGGGTGGCTCATGGAGAAATTCTGTTTATCGCAGTGGGGACACCGCCTTTGCCCACAGGTGAAAGCGATACGCGCTACGTGGAAGCTGTTGCGCGTGGAATCGGCTCTCATCTTGATAACAGCTACAAAGTGATTGTGAATAAATCCACAGTGCCAATTGGATCTGGTGACTGGGTGCGGATGATTGTGCTGGATGGTGTTTCTGAACGCCAGAAATCGCTGGTAGCAGCTGGCGATGTTGGTGTCGAAGAGAAATTTGGAGAGTTTACCGCGCAGTTTGATGTGGTAAGCAATCCGGAGTTTTTGCGGGAAGGTTCGGCGGTTTACGACACGTTTAACCCGGATCGGATTGTACTGGGAAGCACTAATCCCAAAGCGATCGCTATGATGCAAGAACTCTACGCGCCCATCGTAGAGCGTAAGGTTGCCGAAGATCAATCCCTACCACCAGTGCCAGTTGTGGTGACAGACATCAACTCAGCGGAGATGATCAAGTACGCCGCTAATGCTTTCCTGGCAACCAAAATCAGCTTTATCAACGAAGTTGCTAATATATGCGATCGCGTCGGTGCTGATGTCACTCAGGTGGCAAAGGGCATCGGTTTAGATTCCCGCATTGGCAACAAATTTTTGCAAGCTGGAATTGGCTGGGGCGGTTCTTGCTTCCCGAAAGATGTCTCTGCCTTGATTCACACGGCTGAAGATTACGGCTATGATGCCCAACTGATGAAAGCTGCTGTCAGCGTTAACCAACGCCAGCGTCTGATTGCTCTGGAAAAACTCCAGCAGGTTCTCAAAATCCTTAAGGGCAAAACTGTCGGACTTCTGGGTTTGACCTTCAAACCAGATACCGATGATATGCGCGACGCACCAGCACTGATGCTGATCGAGCAACTGAACCGACTGGGAGCGAAAGTAAAAGCCTTCGACCCGATTGTTTCTTCTACAGGGATGCGCCACGGTTTAACTGGCGTGTTTGTGGAAACCGATCCAGAACGGCTGGCTGATGGCTGCGATGCCTTGGTGCTGGTTACAGACTGGCAACAGTTCCGGAATCTGGACTTCGCTAAAATGGCGAAGCTGATGAATAACCCCGTGATGATTGACGGGCGCAACTTCCTTGACCGGAAGGAAGTTGAAAACGCTGGTTTCCAATATGTGGGCGTAGGACGCTAATAGCTAACATAGCAATCCTCGGCAGAGTTTTGATTTAGCCCTTGAGATCCCCGACTTCTTAAAGAAGTCGGGGATCTCGCCTTTACAAATCATTTAAAACTGCCTTATTTTGTGCCAAATTAGTCCAGCGAGAATTAATCCTAGACCGATTTGCCAAATTTGCGGATCTACCCAAAAAGCCAGGAATAGACAAGATACTAAACCTAATATGGCTAACCATTTAGGATAGAGTCGCTGATTATTTGGCAGTTGCCATGCTGCCAAATTTGTAATTGCATAGTAAATCAAAACGTTAAAGGCGCTGAACGACCAGGTCGTTTTAACATTACCAACCAGCACCAAAAGCGCGATCGCAATTCCGACAACCAGCACTGCCAAATTCGGTGTCGTTCCTTGCGGGTTCAAACGCGCCAAAACTCTAGGTGCATCCCGCCGCCGTCCCATCGCCAGCAACACGCGAGATAAGCCTAAAATCAGGTTAAGTAACACGCCCAACATGGCAGTCATGGCACCGATACTTAACACCACAGCACCACCTGCACTCCCCACGTTGCGAATTGCTGCCTCAAGCGGTGCTGACTGATTAGTAGTATTACCCAAAACATTAGACCCCACTGCGGCAATACCAACCGTCGCCACTGCTATGTAAAGCAGCATTGTCAATACCAGGGTGACAATCATCGCCTTGGGAATCGTCTTTCTGGGTTCCCGCGCTTCCTCCCCCATTGTGGCAATGCGCCCATAACCTGTGTAGGCGACAAACATCAGCGCAGTCGCTTCTAGTACCGTCGCTGGGGAACCGATGAAAAAGGGAGTGAGATTTTCTGCACGGTTCGCGATCGCACTCGGCAGACAAGCAAAGATAAAGAAAGTTAAAGATAGTAGCGTTACCGATACTATTGCAATATTGGTGACATTAGAGCGACGGATGCCGCCAAGAACAATTAAGGTAAAAATAACTACAGCCGCTAGAGCCGTGGGAATGAGAAATCCTCGCCCGTACAAACCAGTAGCATTCAACAAGTAACTGGCAAAACCCAAAGCAGCCGTCGCCGCCGAAGCAGTCTTTGCCAAAAGAAACATCCAGCCTGCGGTGAACCCCAAACTCGGAGTTAGGTACTTATAGCCATATTCGTAGGTTCCACCGCTGACAGAATGATTTGCAGCTAGTTGAGCGCTGTTAAGACCGTTACAGGTTGCTATAAGGGCTGCGATCGCCATTGCTAAAATTACCGCAGGGCCAGCGATTCCGGCTGCAATACCGATACTGACAAATACCCCAGTACCGACAATCGAACCTAAGCCCATCATGGTTGCGCCTAAAACCCCTAACTCTCGTTGCAGCTGTGGTGGTGAGGTTCTAGCAGACACAAGCCATCTCCCAGGTAAAAACTACCGATATGTTACTACCGACAGGTTAAGGCTGGGTTGTCATAGCGATCGCCTTTCATCCCAAAAGCGATCGCTCGTAGCCGCGACGATATAGCAATTCTAGCTGACCTCCATACTGCTGAATAAAGGCAAGTTGCCGCCCATACAACCCCCTAAACGTATTGGCAAAAAGGAGGGTAAAGATAGCCACTATCAGCCCAAATGCTGTGGAAATTAAAGCCTCGCTAATTCCGGCTGTGACATCGGCAGTTTGAGTACCTCCTACATCTCCCAATCTCAGAGAGGCAAAAGAGTTAATCAAACCTAAAACTGTCCCCAAAAGACCTAACAGTGGGGCAATGCTGATAATCGTATCAAATACTGTACTAAAACGCTTCAGCAAGGGTAACTCTGCTTGAGCGGCACTTTCTAAAGCCAGCCGAAAGTCCTCTGGGGTGGGCTTTTCTAATTCCAAAGCTGCCAGAAATATCCGCGCCATCGGTAAATCTACATTTTGCTGTAGAATTGCGATCGCTTGGGCCCTGACATCGGCAGACTGTGGATTACCGCGGTACAGCGCCAAAACTTCGCGCACGAAACGATTTTGGCGAATAGTAATCTGCTGCCAAAAAAAAATCCTTTCTAAAATCAATGCCACTGCCAGGATAGAGAATCCCAGAAGCGGCAACATGACCACCCCACCAAGAAAAAATAGACGCAGGACTGACATAAAAATTAGCTAATGGCTGAGTGCTAATCGCTAATTGTTTAAAAGCCATTAGCCATTAGCTAAGATTAGGGATTATTGGGAACGCGCTCGATTTGGGCGTAACCGCTGAAAACTAGCGTTTTCCCTTGTGTTTCCAGCCGATTGATTCGCAGCGTTACACCATCGAGATTAAAGCGATCCAGATCGACCATGTTATCTAAAATCTCAGCGAATACTTTTGTCAAGGTATCAGAAATATCCCTTAACGATTCAGGCACCGCTTCAGATTGAAATTTGGCATCTTTAAAACGAACGCGCCGCCGCCTTTCCGCTGCTAGGGTTGCGGTCATGCTGACTGGAACCATTCCTTTTTCGCCTAAATCTGCTTGGGCAAAAATTTGGACTTGGTTATTGGGTAGCAGCTGTACGTTTACTTCGCTAAAGGATACAGGCTGACCGCCAGATAATTCTGTCAATTCAGGTGTTTCAAGATTTTGTAGCCGCTTTTTTACCAGTTCTGCTTGGAAGGATTGGTTGATATCTGCTTCTGATAGCGTTACTTGGGCAACCGCTTGGGTGGGCTGCTTCAGCAGAATCTTACCGTTCATTACACCGCTGAAGTCAATTGAGACGGCATCTGTCTCAAAAGAAACCTCCTGGGCGCGAAACTCGCGGCGAATTACCAGACCACTGCCATTCATCTTGAAGCTGTCAATACTTCCTTGTAGAAGTTTGCTGGAGGGATAGCAGCGAACAGCAACTTCTACAGACTCACTCTGGGTAAACAAGTGGCGAATCGTCTTGCTGGCTACTGTATTGAGAACGCGCTCTCCCCAATCCGTGCCTGTATTGTTTGTGAAACCAGTAAGGCCGCCTAACATAAAGTTTAACGTCCACGAGAGTGCTTACTCTCTTGTTTGTAACAAAATATTAAGGAATATGCAATCAAGAAAAAAGCGCTAAATGGTTCTAAAGCGCTTATGTATCAAGGTTATCAGCCTTAAAATGTCAAAATATATATAATTTTCTGACTTCTGCGATTAGTTAAATCAATAAGGGCAGGATTTTCTCAATAATGTAGCGATCGCTACGGGCAAACAATGGGAAACTATAGCCATTTATATGCTGAATTCCTCACTCATCACCACCTATAACCGCAAAATTTACCTTGGTGCAGTCTTTTCCGAAAAAGGTAGAGGGCAAAATTTGAGAATCAAGGGCTGGCCGCTTGGCTGTCGCTAATCGCCTCTTTACGTGCGTCAAGTTTAACGCAGGCGCAATGAATTATCCTACCTGCTGAGATTACTGGCACGATTGTTAGTAATCATGCTTTAAATCTTTACCATACTTGCATCCCTACGTCAAGCAAATAAGCTAATTTGCTTCACAGTTTCACCCACTTTTTTTCGTTTCCAGGGTGACCCTGGGAATGCTATAAATGAGGATCTGCCTCATCTATTCTTGTCTTGAGCTTTGTTACTAAAAAGGGTAGGCATAGCCTCCTTAAATTTCGTTCCTAGGCTGACCTGGGAACGAGAAACTTACAATAAAAATATCAAATATATGACCAGAATAATTATTCGCTACTACGATCCTAGCTATCCCTATTTAGAGTCGGCTATAAGGTCGATAAAGGGAGATTTTGAAATCGTTGTATACGATGACGGTAGCCGCGAGTTCCCGGATTTAAACTCAGTTAAAAATCGATGCCAAATTAGAAGATTAGAGCATCGGGGGCCAGCTTCTACTCTCATACAAGCTTTGATTGATGCCAAGAGAGAAAACGTACAACAAGTATTTATTCTAGATGGCGATGATGAGGCGCAAGAGTCTCTGCCGAATTTTCTCAACTCATCATTGCAATTACCTTACACGGCTGTGATCGGGCAATTCCGAGATGAACCTTCTCCAATTTACAAAAGCCAGGGAACTGATTTATTTCAGGAAGCTGTTGCCAATCTAAAATTTTGCCCCCCTTGCTTTAGTTTAAAGCTGGGAAATTGGGCTGAAGAATTGCCCAGCGTTCTTCAAATGGTGCAAACAGAATATCTGGCAACCGGAACTTTATTTTTGGGTTTATTTCTAACTCGTCAAACAGGTATTTCTGTCACCGATAAGGTAATTTATTGGAGACAGCACGAGGCACAAACCTACAGACAACACCACCAGGAAAGACTTTTGGTTGGGCAAAGGATTTGGCAAATTTATAATCAAAGAATTTTGGAGGATTGTAGCCAAACATTGCGGCTTCATCCCAATGATGCTGTTGCTTATTACAATCGAGGTAATGTCCGATCTAGATTGGGCGATCGCCAAGGAGCAATTGAGGATTACACTCAGGCGTTACAGTTTAATTCTAACTTTAGTGAAGCTTACAGCAACCGAGGTGTGGCACGCTTTGATCTAGGAGATTACCAAGGCGCGATCGCAGACTATTCTCAAGCATTGCTACGAACCCCTAACTTTGCCCATGCTTACAATAATCGCGGTAACGCCCGTTTGAGGATGGGCGAACATCTAGCCGCAATTGAGGATTTACACAAAGCGGCTAATTTGTTTCTTGTGCAAGGGGATGTGGAGAATTACAAGCGATCGCATACTCTCCTCGCTGAAGCACATTTTAACCGGGGAATCACTTTCTCTAGACAAGGTAAGCTTAATGAAGCTTTAACTTGTTACCAAAAGGCGCTGGACATTAAACCGGATTTTCCTCCCGCACGCTATCAAGTTCATACTATAAAGAAAGGTTACGAATTTACTACCGATTGGTTCTCCATAAATCTTGATATTTGGCAAAAATATTTAATACATCTTTCTCAGGTTTCTGGATTAAATATCTTAGAAATCGGAAGTTGGGAAGGAAGGTCTACTTGTTGGTTTGTAGACAATCTCTTAATTCAAGATTATAGTAAGATTACTTGTATAGATACCTTCGAGGGAAGTTTAGAACAGAGTCGTTACGATCCTAGTTATTTAAGCTCTATCGAAAGCCGATTTAACTATAACATCAGTCGAACAGACTATCCGGAAAAAGTATGCAAAATAGTAGGCAAGTCTCAAGAAATATTGCGCTCGTTACCGCTAGAATCCTATGATGTTGTTTACATTGATGGTTCCCATCTAGCCAGCGATGTCCTTGAAGATGCCGTTTTAAGTTGGAGACTGTCCAAAGTTGACGGTATTATCATCTTTGATGATTATGATTTTGTCTTTCCCGAAAATAACGTGCAAAATCCCAAGGTTGCTATAGACGCTTTTATTTCATTTTTTGATAGTAAAGTTAAAGTTTTTCATCAATCTCACCAAGTTTTACTACAGAAAATAAGTCATTAGATGAGCAACAAAGTATTTTCCACGATCGATAATCCCATAAAAATAACAATATCCAATAACCAGAATAAATAAAAAATATTCTGTATTTAGTAGCCGTGAAAGTGAGAGCAGCATGAAACTGGTAGCAAAAAGAATAAAATGGTTGCTGGTAATATTGCCTTTTGTGGGAGTTATAAGAATAAAACAAGCGATCGCGCAACCCATTGTCCCAGCTGCTGATGGCACTGGAACCATTGTCAACGTTGATGGCACTCGATTAGACATCAGTGGGGGTAAACTCTCAGGACAAGGAGATAATCTCTTTCACAGCTTTAACCAATTTGATCTAAATTCCGCTCAAACTGCTAACTTTCTCACCAACCAAAACATTCAGAATATTTTAGGGCGGGTTGTGGGAGGAGATGCTTCTAGAATTAATGGTTTAATTCAAGTAATCGGCGGCAATTCCAACCTTTACCTAATGAATCCCGCAGGCATTATATTTGGCAACAACGCCAAATTAAGCGTGCCTGCTTCTTTCACCGCCACCACTGCCACTAGCATCGGCTTCGGTAACAACAATTGGTTTAATGCTATTGGTAACAATAATTATGCAGATTTATCGGGAACTCCCAGCCTTTTTAATCTGAGTGCTACCCAAGCGAGTGCAATAGTCAATGGTGGCGACTTGGCGGTAGGACAAAATCAAAACCTCACCTTACTTAGTGGTGTGGTGGTTAATACTGGGCGACTCGCAGCACCAGGCGGCAATATCACCGTAGCAGCGGTTCCCGGTGGATTAGTGCGGATTGCTCAACCAGGAAATTTACTGAGTATAGAGGTTCCGGCGACTCAAAAAGCGGCAGATTCATCCTTAGCTCAGATGCTGACGGGTGGAGATATTAGTAACGCCACAGGGCTAAAAGTCAACAGCAACGGTCAGGTGGTACTCGCAGGATCTGGCATTGGGATACCCACAGATCCAGGTACAGCGATTGTATCTGGCAATGCAGACGTACAAGGCGACACTGGCGGCAAAGTGCAGGTTTTGGGCGACAAAGTGGGGTTAGTTGGTGCCAATATCAACGCTTCCGGGAACTCAGGCGGCGGAACGGTGCTAATAGGCGGCGACTATCAAGGTAAAGGGACGGTGCCAAACGCCTCTAGAACTTATGTAAGTAAAGACTCTACAATTAATGCCGACAGCAAAATCAATGGCAATGGGGGGCGCGTCATCGTTTGGGCAGACGATGCAACAGAATTTCATGGCAACATCAGCGCCCGTGGCGGCAGCAATTCCGGCGATGGCGGGTTTGTGGAAGTGTCGGGTAAGCAGGGTTTAAGTTTTACAGGGAAGGTGGATACGAGTGCTGATAAAGGTAGTGCAGGAACCTTGCTACTCGATCCAGTGAATATCAGGGTTACAGATCAAAGTGCGGGGCCGGGAGCGCAAGATGCTCAATTAGCAGATGGTCAAATTCTTTTTGGCGACCCTCCGGCTGATTTCATTATCTCGGAAACAGCACTGGAGCAAGCAGTTAACTTTGGCGATGTGATTTTGCAAGCGACTAACAATATCACAATTGATAATCTTACGACTGACGGCGTTCTGGAATTTGGCTTTGGGCAGGCTACATCAATTACTTTTCTTGCCGATGCCGATCTAGATGGTGTGGGTTCGTTTGTAATGAATTCAGCAAACACCATCAATAGTAATGGGGCAAATTTATCAATTACAGGAGCAAGCCTGACTTTAGGAAATATCCAAACAGGTGCGGGGGATCTTCAACTCACCAGTCGCAACGGCGCGATCGCTACTGGCACTCTCGACACCACTTCTTTCTACGGTGGTTTTGGTGGTAGCGTTCTCATTAATGCTACTAACGGCAACATTCTTATAGATGATGTCACAACAGAAGGTGGGGAAATTTCAATCACCAACAACAACGGCGGGATCGAGACTGGCATATTAGATTCCACTACTGGCTTTGAGGACGCTCCTATTACCATTACGGCTACCAACGGCGACATTACTACAGATGACATCCAAGGTGGGCCAATTTCAATCATCAACAACAGCGGCGCGATCACCACAGGCACTCTCGACACTTCTGGTTTTTATGGTAATCCTGGCAATGTTCTCCTCAATGCCACCAGCGGCAACATTACTACAGATGACATTATTACTTCTGGTAGTCCTGGCAATGGTGGAGATGTAATTATTAATGCCACAAACAGCAATATTCTTACAGGCAACATTAATGCTTTTGGTGGAAATGGTGATGGTGGAAACGTAAATATTGATGCCACCAACGGCAACATTCTTACAGGCAACATTACTACCTCTGGCGATAGGGATACCAGTGGTGTAGTGAGCTTAACTGCTACAGGGAATACTGCTACTGGCAATATAGAAACTGGGGCTATCGATACCTCAATAACAGGTTTTGATATCACAGGTGGCGCTGTAACTTTAGATGCGGGAAACAATGTTAGGTTTACAACCATAAACACCCAAGCTACAGATGTAGATGGTGGAGATACTATAGGTGGAGATGTAATCATCACGGCTTCCGGAGTTGTTCAAGGAACCGGACTACTCAACAGCGGTGCTACCATTCAGACTCAAGGATTTAGCCAATTTGCTCCGGACTCAGCTCAAGGCGGATCTGTGGCAATTCAACACAATGGAGGGCGAGATAATTTTAGATTTATCGTCGGTGATGCGACGAATAACGGTACAGCAGGCTCTATTGATACGGGTGGAAGTATTGGGAACGGTCAGATAATTTCTCCGACACAAACCATTCCGAATGTCAATACTTTAATTCCCAATGACAACACCTTTGATGTCGGCGATCCCACCGTCAATGGTATCAGAATCACCTTCATCAACCAAGCACCAACAATAACAGCAAATTCCCTGCTACCAGATGTGCAACAAAATCAGTCAATTACCTTCACATTGGCAGATTTAACTACAGGAGTGAACGATACAAATAATGACTTCACCTCAGTACGTCTGGATGCAATTAATGGGGGAACGCTAACAAGACAAGATGGCACGCCAATTGTCCCTGGCACGGTTTTGTCTGTTAACGACGTTTTAGTTTACACGCCGCCAGCAGGGGTTATTGGTCAGATTAATGCTTTGACGATTAGCGCCAGCGATCGCGTTTCCTTCTCCGCACCGCTACAGCTTTCCATCAATGTTTCTCCGCCACCACCGCCACCAACACCTGTACCAACCCCTGTACCAACACCTGTACCAACCCCTATACCAACTCCTATACCAACTCCTATACCAACACCTGTACCAACTCCTATACCAACACCAAGGCGACTGTCTAGAGATTTATCACCACCCCAGGAACAACCCCTTACCCAACTACAACCGATTATTCAACTTGTCTCTGTTGAAATTGACCCGTTTTTTGCACAAGTTGACCAGGGTTTCACGCTGCAATTTCAGCAATATTTGGGAGCAATTGCCGATACTCAGCTGGCCAGCTTAGACGAGGCGCGGGAAATTACTGCCGAAATTGAGAAATCCACAGGCATTAAACCTGCCCTAGTTTATGTAACTTTTGTACCCCAGGCAGTTGCAACAACGGGGACAGAAAATCCCCGGTCACAGGATAGCGACCAACTGGAAATCTTGATTGTGACAGCCAAGAAACCACCAATTCGCCGGAGGATAGCAGGAGCAACGCGAGGTAAAGTTCTCAAATTCGCCCAAGAATTTCGGGGTGAACTGACCAAACCTATGAGAACGCGAGGCTACCTGAAATCTGGCCAGCAACTCTATCAGTGGCTGATCGCACCTTTGGAAGGAGATTTAAGCGATCGCAAAATAAATAATCTCGTATTTCTCATGGATGCCGGGTTGCGGAGCCTACCTGTCGCCGCCCTCCACGATGGTAAAGGATTTCTGATAGAAAAATACAGCGTCGGCTTGATGCCCAGTCTTAGTCTCACCGATACTCGTTACCGCGACATCAAAAATTCCCAAGTTTTGGCAATGGGTGCTGCCAAATTTACCACGCAAAACCCCTTACCAGCAGTTCCAGCAGAATTATCCATCATCGCTGATACTCTGTGGTCAGGCAAATTTTTCCTGAACGAAGCTTTCACCCTAAATAATCTCAAGGCACAGCGCCAAAAACAACCCTTCGGAATTGTACACTTAGGCACTCACGCAGAATTTAAACCAGGCGCTCCCAGCAACTCCTACATCCAGCTTTGGGACACTCAGCTGCGATTAGACCAGATGCGGCAGCTCGGCTGGAACGATCCCCCAGTAGAATTATTAGTGCTAAGCGCCTGTCGTACAGCTTTGGGAGATGAACAAGCAGAGTTAGGTTTTGCCGGATTAGCAGTGCAAGCTGGAGTGAAATCAGCGCTGGCTTCTTTATGGTACGTGTCAGATGAAGGTACTTTGGGGCTGATGAGTAACTTTTATGAGGAATTGAAAAAAGCCCCGATTAAAGCAGAAGCGCTACGTAGGACTCAGCTGGCAATGCTCAAAGGGCAAGTACGCCTTGAGGGTGGTCAAATCCGCACTTCTAATGGCTACTTCCCCTTGCCAACGTCTCTTGTTTCTAGGGGAGACGAAAACTTTCAGCATCCCTACTACTGGGCAGCTTTTACAATGATTGGCAACCCTTGGTAGGGGCGGGATGGTGTAAATACCAGGCGCTACTCGCGCGATCGCTCTTTCCCCTGGAGGAAGCGATCGCGGTTTGCTAGAATTCTAGCCAATCGAATCTCCGAATTATTTGTCTTGAGTGGTGGCGACACTCGGCGCGGTTGAATCACAGAAGTCCCCAATCCCTAGTCAACATCAAACATACGCTCAGGCGCTGGTAGTTCTACCAAAGGATAGTTGCGCCCAGACTAAAGAGTCAGTATAATCACCCTTGGTACGGATAGCCAAGCAGCCTAAACTCAGCAAGGTGGGAAGTATGATTTTTCCCTATCCCTGGTGACAGCGACCTTGAGGATGATTGGCAACCCCCAGATACAGGTCTGGAAGGGGACATCTCTAAAGCAACTTAATTTTAGTAAATACATATTTTAAAGTTATATCCACTTCCTTTAGGAAATAAATGTCTTCCTAAGTGTATATACCTAAATAAATAAAACTATAGTAACACATCTTATTAAGATTAATATGTTAAAAATATGGTTAGGATACTTTCGCAGGATAGTCTGGAAAACAAGAGAGATAGTATTATCTCTGTGGCAGTTAATTAAAAGTTTACCAGCCATCTACTACCTAATAGTGCCAGAAAGACTCGGTGCAATCTTACCAAATTTCTGGTTTCCTGCTACCCGCAAGCCGTTGGGGTAACAGTTCCAGATTCTGAAACGAGTCGGGTGTTTCTTTGCAGGAATTAGTAAGATGAAAGTCGGTGTTTGCTCAATCAGCTTTTTGCTGAAAGCCAAAAATCAAGTAGGGAAGGAAACAGGAAAAGGGCTAAGATACCTAATTTTGCCTTTAGCGTTGAGCTTTTTGCCTGTAAGCAGCCCTATGGGGATAAAATTAGCGATCGCGCAGCCACAACCGATCGTACCTGATGCGGACACTGGCACCCAAGTCAACACCAATGGCGATCGCTTTGACATCACAGGCGGCAAAGTTTCCAACGATCAAACGAACCTTTTCCACAGCTTTACCCAGTTTGGTCTGGATGCGAACCAAATTGCCAATTTTATATCGCTACCAGGAATTCAAAATATATTAGGTCGCGTCACAGGTGGTAACGCTTCCGTAATTAACGGGATTATACAGGTAACAAATGGCAACGCCAACCTCTTCCTGATGAACCCAGCAGGAATTGTGTTTGGCTCAGGAGCAAGCCTGAATGTCCCAGCCAGCTTTACGGCTACCACTGCCACAGGAATAGGCTTTGGTGACAACTGGTTAAGTGCATATGGTAATAATAACTACGCAGCCCTGAATGGGAATCCCAACGCCTTTGCCTTCACCAACGCTCAGCCTGGTGCGATTGTCAACGCAGGGCAGTTGAGCGTACCACTAGGAAAAGATATAGCCTTACTCGGCGGCACTGTAGTAAACACGGGAAACCTGCAAGCACCAGAGGGTAATATCACCGTGACAGCCGTACCAGGTAAAAACATGGTACGTCTGAGCCAACCAGGGAATGTACTGAGTTTAGAAGTTCAACCGCTTCCCCCATCTGTTCCCATCGCCCCATCCCCCTCGGTAGCACCCTCGCTTCCCCAGTTGTTAACTGGAGGTGGTGGGGTTAATGCCACAGGGCTAACAGTCAATAGCAGTGGTCAAGTGGTGCTAACAGGTTCTAACATTAGCATTCCCACAGAACCAGGAGTAGTGATCGCCTCCGGCAATCTCAATGTTTCCGGACAAACGGGCGGCAAAGTGCAAATTCTAGGCAACCAAGTTGGGCTGGTAGGTGCAAATATAAACGCCTCTGGCACAAATGGCGGTGGAAGCGTGTTAATCGGCGGCGACTATCAAGGTAAAGGTACAGTACCAAACGCCGAACGCACCTATATTGATAGCACTTCTACAATTAATGCCAACAGTCTTCTTAACGGAGATGGTGGGCGTGTCATCGTCTGGGCAGATCAAGCTACAGAGTTTTTTGGCAACATCAGCGCCCGTGGTGGCGATAATTCAGGTAATGGCGGCTTTGTCGAAGTATCAGGCAAGATAAACCTGAATTTCAAAGGCACAGTCGATACCCAAGCACCGAAAGGTACTATGGGAACCTTGCTACTAGATCCAGTAGACATCAAAATCAACAGCGGCAGCGGTGACGGTGCGGCGGACGGAACGAACACATTTGCAGGCGATCCTTCCGGCACTACTGCTCGCATACTCTCTGGCGACCCCGGACCTACAATCATCTACGAGTCAGAACTAGAGGGTATTTCTGGCAGTACCAACATAAGTCTACAAGCCAGTAACAATATTACAATCGAGAAATTAACAGATAACGCTTTGACCTTTGATCCTGGCACAGGAAGGATCTCCTTTACGGCGGGTGGAGCTTTTTCTATGGATCGAGGAGACACCATTGTTGCCGAGGGTAGAACTGTATCAATTTCAGGAGCAACAGGTGTAACCGTTGGAAATATAGATACTTCAGCTAAGAGCCAAGGCAATGCTGGAGGTGTATCTTTGACATCCAGCTCCGGCAACATCATCGCCGGGAATATAATCACAAGCGATCAAGGCCCCGGTAATGCAGGTTCTGTAAATTTAACTGCCAGAAGCAACATTAGCGCAGGCGATATAACAACCGCAGATCAAAGCCAAGGCAATGCTGGTTCAATAACGGTTTTGTCAACTGGCGGCACCATTAACGTCGGCAACTTAGATGCAAGCGAGCAGGGACCGGGTGATTCGGGTGCTGTGAATCTCACCGCCTCTGGAAACATTACACATAAAACTATAGATCAGTCTGAGCAGGGGCCGGGCGATGCGGCAGCTTCGGCTAACGTAAGACCAACAACAGGTACTAATACCAATACAGGCAACACGGGCGGCAACACAGGGAACACAGGCGGCAACCAAAACCCACCGCCTGGTGGGAATACGGGCGGTAATACAGGGAACACGGGCGGTAGCACAGGGAACACAGGCGGCAACCAAAACCCACCGCCTGGTGGGGATACAGGCGGTAATACAGGGAACACGGGCGGTAGCACAGGGAACACAGGCGGCAACCAAAACCCACCGCCTGGTGGGGATACAGGCGGCAATACAGGGAACACGGGCGGTAGCACAGGGAACACAGGCGGCAACCAAAACCCACCGGGGGGGAACCAAAACCCGTCGGGCGGAGGCAGCACAGGTGGTGACACAGGTGGCAGTACAGGTGGCACGGGCAGCACAGGTGGTGACACAGGTGGTAGCACAGGTGGTAGCACAGGTGGCACGGGCAGCACAGGTGGTGACACAGGTGGTAGCACAGGTGGCACGGGCAGCACAGGTGGTGACACAGGTGGTAGCACAGGTGGCAGCACAGGTGGCACGGGCAGCACAGGTGGTGACACAGGTGGTAGCACAGGTGGCACGGGCAGCACAGGTGGTGACACAGGTGGCACGGGCAACACAGGTGGTAGCACAGGTGGCAACACAGGTGGTGGCACGGGTGCCAGCTCAGGCAACACGGATAGCAGCACAGGTGGCACAGGTGGCACGGGCGGCAACCAAGGTAGTGGCAGCACGGGCGGCAACCAAGGTAGTGGCAGCAGTACAGACAGCTCTAATGGCGGCACGGGAAGCACTGGCGGCACTGGTAGTAACAGTGGTAGCGGTACTGGTGGCACGACTACCAACAAACCAAGCTCTGGAGGTAGCAAAACTGACGCTGGCAGCGATCGCGCAAGCTCCGGAGATGGTCAAGCAAGCTCCGGAGATGGTCAAGCAAGCTCCGGAGATGGTCAAACAGATCAGGCAGGCCGCCCTCTCAACTCTTCCCAAGAGGCTAATTCATCACCGAAACAATCGGTACAGGCAAACGTGCCATCAGTTTCAGATAGAAGTGGAGACTCGATTTCTGCGCTTGATGAATCCTATACGCGGCAATTTGAGCAATATTTAGGGCTGGATGCTCAACCTCGAATTACAACACTGGCAGATGCTCAGGCAAATCTACAAAAAATTGAGCAAGCAACTGGAGTTAAACCTGCACTCATCTATATAGCTTTTGTCCCCCAGACGGCTGCACCCAGTGGGACAGCAAACGCTGTCATGGAGCAATCAAACAAACCAGAAACCCAGCAACAGTCTAGTTCCCCAAGCACAGTGACCCAAATTCGGACTGTGCATGATAACGACCAGCTGGAATTAATGGTAGTGACATCAGATGGTGTACCAATTCGCAAGCGGGTTGATGGGACAATGCGATCGCAAGTTCTCAACATTGCCAATAAATTCCGCTCCCAAGTCATTAACCCCCGAAAACAGAACGGCTACCTAGCTCCAGCCCAACAACTCTATAAGTGGCTGATAGCACCCATCGCCGCTGATTTACAACAGCAAGGTATCCAGAATCTGGTCTTCATCCCAGACACAGGCTTACGCTCTATCCCTATGGCTGCTCTCCACGATGGTCAAAAGTTTCTCGTGCAGAACTACAGCGTCGGGATGATGCCCAGTCTCAGCCTCACCGATACCACACACAAAGACATCAAAAACTCTCAAGTCCTGGCAATGGGAATGGCGAAATTCCCCAACCACAGCCCCTTACCAGCAGTACCTCTGGAGTTGGCTAGCATCACACCAAATCTGTGGAAGGGCAAGTCCTTCCTCAACGATACCTTCACCCTAAAAAATCTCAAGTCGCAACGCAGCAGTTCGCAGCCCTTTGCCATCGTCCACTTGGCAACCCATGCCGAATTTGAGTTTGGTCCCCCCAGCAAATCTTACATTCAGCTATGGGACACCAAACTCCGATTAGACCAACTGCGACAAATGGGCTGGAACGATCCGCCTGTGGAGTTATTAGTGCTAAGTGCCTGTCGCACAGCACTAGGCAGCGAACAAGCAGAGATGGGCTTTGCTGGCTTAGCTATTCAGGCAGGCGTAAAGTCGGCACTGGGCAGTCTATGGTACGTCAACGATGCCGGAACACTGGGACTGATGACCAACTTCTACGAACAATTGAAAGAAACCCCCACCAAAGCCCAGGCATTACGAGAGGCGCAGATAGCGATGCTCAATGGGAAAATACGCATTGAGGGCAATCAAATGGTTACTCTCAAGGGAAATATGGTGCTACCTCCAGAACTGTCAAGACAAGGAAGTAAGAGTCTCGCGCATCCCTATTACTGGGCAGCTTTCACCATAATTGGGAATCCCTGGTAATAGAGTTTTGAGTTTTGAGTTTTCAACTAAGAAAATTTCTTGACAAACTCAAAACTCAACATTCAACACTCAATATTGTTTAATGCCCAGTTGCGAATCAGCGCATTCACCTGTTCTGGCACCTCGTCATGGGGACAATGACCCGCCCGCAGAAAATGTTCTGTCAGTTGAGGGTAGAATTTGCGAAACTTCTCTGACCTCTCTTTAGCATTTATCCAAGGGTCTGCTTCTCCCCAGAGCATTAACAACGGACAGCGCAGCTGCTGTAATAAAACATCAACTTTTTCGCCTTGGGAGGTTCTAAATACCGAGGCAAACACTTGCACAGCACCATCGTCACAGGAAGGACGATATATTTCGTCTATCAACTGCTCTGTAATCGCACTCTTGTCGAGATAAACTTTCTCTAGCGTATTGCGAATCACCGAGCGTTGCCGCACGTACTGAAACAGCAAAAAACTTGCCCACGGTTGCTGAAAAATTGATTGGGTTGCCTCACCCAGCACTTTTTGAAAGGGATGAGGTTCGGGGGCAGGATCTTTAACTGTAAACGGGCCAGCACTATTGAGCAATACTAAACCCGCCGCCTGCTCCGGACATTGAGCTGCCACACACAACGCCGCATAGCCGCCTAAAGAGTTCCCTGCCACTAAAGCAGGTTGACCAATGACGCTGGTAATGAAATCATGCAGCTGGTCGCGCCATAAGTCGCTGGTATACTGCCATTCCGGTTTGGCGGAACGTCCGAAGCCTAGCAAGTCAATTGCCCAAACTTCAAAATCTTTACTAAGTCCAGTAATATTCTTGCGCCAGTGGTCTGTGGAGGCACCAAAGCCATGAATCAATAACAGGGGTGGGCGTTCGGGGTGCCGTTGTCCCGCCTTTACATAATAAATGGACTGCCCTCGCCATTGCCAATACGTGCCAGGGATGGGGGCAGTAGAAGCCGCTGGAGTTGCCTGCATCAGAGGAATATTAAGTAATGTTAACTTCTTTATTTTAGCTTGGACGAAGGGTTGGGTGGTTTTGGGCGTCGAGTTAGCAGATTTTGCGAGTGTTGAGTAATATAAAAAAAGCAGCGATCAAATCTTAAAGTTTGCCTTGAATGATCCAACCCAGAAGCGGTAGTCGCAAGCTCGTTCGCAACGCTTACGCACTCTCTTCGCATCGCTGCTGGGGCAGAAAAAAGGAGATTTCAAGTAAAATTGCTTAGTTGTAGATAACTGTAAATAACACAAAAGAGGGGAGAGCAGTGTCTGTCGAAACTGTAGAAAAGCGTTCAACAGTCCGTAAACTCGCGCCTCGTTATCGTGTGTTGCTCCATAATGATGACTTCAACCCAATGGAGTACGTGGTGCAGATATTGATAACGACGGTGCCAAATATCACGCAACCTCAGGCCGTCAGCATTATGATGGAAGCTCACACTAACGGGCTGGCCTTAGTAATTACCTGCGCCCAGGAACACGCGGAGTTTTATTGCGAAACTTTGAAAAATCACGGTCTGACCAGCACAATTGAACCAGACGAGTAGCGCTTAAGAGGCAAGGGTTGTTTAAATTAAACCTCGTCCGTTTAGCCCAGTACCCAGCGCCCGTGCGGCTGGGCTTATTTTTCCTAAGCTTGCTCTCAATCTGGTTGCCTCTAGCATCACCAATTTACATATTTGTCAAGGATAGTAACTTGGTCACTATCCTGACTATGGGGCTGTTGTTCGTCGAGTTTCTGTTGCTACTGAGGTTTTGGGGTCAGAATGTCTATCAGCAATCCCATTTGCTACGAAGCTATGGTTTGCAAGGAACGCGACGAAACGGATTAGAGCTTTTATCTGGGCTTGGTGTTGGTGTCATTATTACCTTCAGTTTGTTTTGGCTGGAGGGGCTGTTGGGTTGGCTGGTTTGGCAAAGTCCCACAGTTGTTTTACCCAGGTTGGTTGTCGAAGGTTTAGCTAGCGCTTTGGGTATTGGTTTGGCAGAGGAATTGGTATTCCGGGGCTGGCTGCTGGATGAACTGGAACGAGATTATCGCCCTCGCGTGGTTCTGTGGGCAGATGTTTTAATATTTGCCTTGCTGCACTTTCTGAAGCCGCCTGCGGAGATTCTGCGGACTTTACCTGGGTTTCCGGGGTTGATATTGTTTGGCTTAACGCTGGTGTGGGCGAAGCGTGGAAGCAAAGGTCGCCTCGGTTTATCGATTGGTCTGCACGCTGGTATGGTTTGGGGATATTACATCATTAATGTAGGGCAAATGGTGCAATATTCTGGTCGGGTTTCTGACTGGATTACTGGTGTTGATAAGAATCCTTTGGCTGGGGCGATGGGGTTGATGTTTTTGGGAGTTTTGGCGTTTTTGATGAGGATGCGATCGCGATCGCCAAAAATCTCGTCTTGAGCGATCGCGCTTTTCTGATAGCAAACATTCCCCGATAATTGTGTATTGTGTAGTTTAACCGCACCCAAGTTGGTAATGCAGTTCCGCCGCTACTTTCATTAAAATTGGTACCGGAAATTTATACCATAATTTATGCACTCAAAGAAGTTAAAAAACCATTTGTGCCGCAGATGTACCAACCAGACACGCTCTTTCCAGATTCACTCCAGTCAAATTAACACCATCTAACTCAGCACAAAGCAGATTTGCTCCTGACAAATTAGCACCAGCGAGATTTGCACCCCTTAAGTCGGCTTCTTCCAAATTTGCATCAGTAAGCAAAGCACCTCGCAAATCTGCTTGACTCAAATCTGCACCTTGGAGATTAGCACCGCTCAAGTTTACGCCTCGCAAGTCAGCACTGCGTAAATCTACACCCTGCAAATTCACGCTCATCAAGTTAGCGCCGCTTAAGAAAGCACCAGCAAAAGACGCTTGGGTTAGCTTAGTCCCCATCAAATTCGCGCCCCGCAGGTTGCTTCCCCGCAAGTCAGCACCAGTTAAGTCAGCTTGCATCAAGTTAGCGCCCAACAGGTTAGCCCGCAAATCTGCCCCCGCTAAAAGACTCTCGATTAAATTAGCGCCATCTAGACGGGCGCGTTCTAAATTTGAGCCACTAAAATTTGTACCGACGAGATTAGCACCAGCGAGATTAATCCCCCGCAAATCGACGCTAGAGAGGTCTTCGTCTTCTAAATCGGCACCTGGTAGTTGCTTGAGTTTGCCTAAGCGAATTGCTTCGATGTCCATTGATTCCTATTTGAAGGATTGAAGGATTGAAGGATGGCTAATTGTTGTTTTAATACTATTAGCCATTAGCTTGATGTATTTTTACCTTTTGCCCTAATTTGCAACGCGGTTGGGTTGTGTAGTTGTACCGCTATACAAGTTAGCATCTAACAGCCACATTGCCGTTGTTACTTTAGTTGGGCTAACTGGTAGAATTAAACCCTGTTGCATACCCATGACTAACAGAGATAGAGTTTCAACAAGTTTGGGATCGAAGCGATCGCCTTGTTTTTGCCTACACCCATCTAAAGCTTTGGACAAATTCTCTTCACTGTCAGGATCAGATTTTCTAGCTTTAGCTAATCGCCACTGAAAATCTGCTACTAACGCTAAAATCCTCGATTCCAAGGGAATTTCATCCCCAGCCAACCCCGCAGGTGTTCCCATGCCATTCCACCATTCAGACTGGTGAGTGACGATTTGAGCTACTGCCCGTAATTGTGGCATGGTTCGCAACGCTTGCGCCCCCGGCACCAAAGGACAAGTCAGGGGACAACTCGGTGCTTCATCGTCGTAAAGCTTCGTCATACTGGGTTCCAAAATACTTTCTGCACTCTGCAAAGGATCGATGCGGTGCAGCAACCCTGCAAGGCGCAGTCGCTTCATCTGCCAAGCAGGTAAGTCTAGGATCTGTCCCATCATTTCGGAGAGCGCCACGACTTCAGCAGCTGCCATTGGGTTAGTGACATCCGCCATATCCATCAGCTGCGCCATCCGCAGAAATGCTTGGACTTCGTTGGAAACCAAGTTGCGATCCAGTGCTTGTTGGCGAGAACCTGTAGGGATGTTTGAATGCTCGCCTGTAGATAATATGTCTTCTTGCCCATCTTGGAGATAATCTATCACGCGAGACACAACCACGCTTAGCTGCTCTGATGAAGCTAAAGATGGATGAATATTGTCTCTTGTGGCGAGTAGTTTTTTCTCAAGTTCTGGATCGTAGGGGGCGATGTGCGCGATCGCTAAATCTACTGTCTCTTTTACTAACTCCGGCTCAAATGTCCATAATCCATAAAATTTGCGCTCTAAGTCTGACGCTGGTTGTCCTGCTGTACCATAATCTTCCGCAGACAGCTCTTGACAAAGCACCATTGCTGTGTAACTAGGCGAAATTATGATCAGGTGCCATTCTTCAGCTACCGGATCGGCTGGATCTAATCCTACTAATGCCACGTTGGGCATCTGGCTGGTGGGGTGTTCTTTAAAACCGGCATCCGCTGCCGCCATGATCACAATCTGACCCGCCTTTTGTGCTATTTCTCCATAGCGATCCGCTTCTTGCAGATACCATTTCCCCCGCTGGAAGGCTGCGATTACTAGAGGTAAACTGTCCTCAGTTAAAATGTGGTCTTCCAGGGCATGGCACAAGGATACTAGGGTGTTTTTGTAGTACACCCCAAATCTTATTGGTCTTTTGCCCGTTTTGTGGGCTGCTTCTAGCTGTTGGAGAATTGAGCCTTCTAACATGGTTTGGACTTTTGTTAAACTAACCGCTTCCGGCGCAGAGTGCGCTAAATATAGACAAAAGAGAGGGAGAGATTTTGAGGTTTTGTGGAGTGGGCAATATGCCTGCCCCAGTATATTTTAGGAGACTGTTGCCAGCTGTTTCGGCTTTGGCTCAATTGGTGCAGCCAAGGCTGATTCTAAGTCTGCACATCCAAGCCTTTGTTCTAAAATCTTCATGACTTCGCGTCCGAAGTCGTTGGGATTTTGTTGCCATGCTTGGAGGCAAACTTCACCGAAGAATGAGCCAAGGGGTTCTGGATTCCAGAGAAGTTTTTTGGCTGTCCACGGCATTATGCTCATGGGGTTATATCCTGGCTTGAGGATATCATTTTTGAAGGCGTATTCTTCTAAATGGGTGTGCGGTTGCAATCCTATAAAGAAGATGGCTGGTTCGACTTTATCTTCACCAAAGATTTTCTCTAGTTCCCGGTGATAGGCAACGGTTTGGCGAATAGTTTCATGAGTTTCGTCAATTACGTTAAATGAGTAATTAACAGATACCAAATCGTTGAATCCAGCTGCTTTTAAGTCGCGGCAGTTTTCTAATACTGTGCGGAGGTTATAGCCCATTCGCATTTTCCGCACGAGTTCCTGAGAACCACTGGTGATGCCGATTTCAAAGTAGTTCATCCCTGTTTTTACCATCAGATCGCATAATTCTGGTGTCAGGTTGTCTGCCCGAATGTAAGCTGCCCAATGTATATCTTTCATCCCGGCATCGATGATTTTTTGCAACAACTCAACGGCATCGTCGATGAATTTCCGGGCTGGGATAAATTGAGCATCGGTAAACCAGAAGTTGCGGATACCTCGGTTATAAAGTTGTTGCATTTCGGCTACAACTTCATTCGCTGGGTTGATGCGTACTTGCTTGCCTTCAATGACGGTGTAAATGCAGTAGCAGCAGTTGTGCGGACAGCCGCGTTTTGTCTGTACGCCAACATAGAAATCTTCGTCTTGCAGGTAATATTGAAATTCAGGCCAGATGGTTTCGATGTAGTCGTAGTTGCAGGCGGTTTTTTCGATGGGAGTGGGGCTTTCGTGGATCATGCGATCGCGTGGCTTTGTCTCTCCCACCACATAACACCGTTCATCCCGGAATTCTTGCCCTCGAAGCATTTTTTCCAGCAACGCCTCGCCTTCACCTACTGAAACTATTGTCCCCGTCGGTAAGCTCTTACTCAGTTGTTCGTAAAACACGCTGACAGCACCGCCACCCACAACAGTTTGAGCGTTTGGGTTGTATTTCTGAGCGCGTTTCAGCCCCCGTTTAATTAATCCCTGGTTGCGCCAAAGTTCGGTGTAGTATGCCGTCGTCACTCGCAAGCCGCCCAATGCTCCCCGTAATCTCACTAAGGGATTTGGGGCATAGTAAAATTCAAAAGCGTTTTGCAGTGGGTTGCCACCTCTGCCTCCTACCGGCGCGTAAATTTGAATATCGCGCCAGGAATAGACTAACAGTGTTGGTTTGAATTCATCCACGCAGGTATCTAGCGCACTGGCGAAATCCAAAGGCGGTACAGTTCCCAAGTCAAATATTCGTTGTTGTACGTTTGGGAACAGTTTGTGTACGTGATCTGCTAAGTACACAACCCCAATTGGAAAGATGGGATTACAGGGTAGGCGGACGTAGAGAATTCGATTTTCCATTATTTTTTCTTTGTATTCAGATTCACGACTATTCAAACTTGGCTAACGGATGCCGTCTAAGAAAGCTTCTCGCTTTCCAAGAAAGTTCTCAAGAATTATTTTGACTAAGACTTGATCGAGATTTGAGCCATTTTTGGTATTTTTGCCTACTACAGCGGCTTAAGAAGCCATTTTTAGCCCAGTATCATCGGCTACAGCAGCACTATTGAGCTATTAAGTTTCTGAAATCTGTTTATATAACTTTACGATAACATTGAGTTCACAAGAGCGTAGCGCTAATTTTTGCTGTGTAGGCGAAAAAGGGGACTTGGGGGACTTGGGGGACTTGGGGGACAAGGAAGACAAGTAAAAAATCCCAAACTGGGATTTGTTGGGTTGAGGTTCCAAGGGCCCAGCCTACAACTTGGGAGAAAAAGCGTCGGTCTCCAATCCCAAGTCTCCCCCTGGGGGATGCCGATTCATGCTTGCGATCGCCAGTTGCAACTTCTAAAAATTGGTTCTACCGAACTTGCTATGTAAAAATGTTAAGAATAGCTAATCAAGATAGAAAATGCAAAATAGGTGTAAGAGGTGAGATTTGTTGCTAAGCTTGAATTCTGGGATTAATT
>NZ_JAMPKJ010000063.1 GCF_039962115.1 Funiculus sociatus GB2-C1
AATGCGCCCTATGTGTCAATCACCATCGGGCTTTACTCCCTATTACATACAATAAAGTTATCTCTCTTTTTATTGTTCCGCTATGTATTTAGCATACTAAGTACTGAAGAGCCAAACTTATTAAGTTTAGCCCCTGCTACATGCTAACGGCTACAAAAAACTTTGTCCGGCAGTTACTCGTCACCAAAGCAAGCAAGTAGTAGTACCTAATCAAAGGTTACAGCTTTTTGTCATGTTTGTATTGTTAATGTATATTATGTACAATTTATACCAGCCGTCAAGCACTCAGCAATCTGCTGACTGCCTTTAAGCGAAGATCAGCCACTGTGAGGAATGCAGATGAAGTTAGAGCTGCGTGTTCTAATAGTTGAAGACTCAGAGGAAGATGCTGAACTGCTAATATATGAACTAAAGAGCGGTGATTACCATCCTATATACGAACGGGTGGACACAGCAGATGGTTTCATAGCAGCGCTTGATAAACAGCATTGGGATATTGTCATTGCTGATTACTCTATGCCTTGTTTTAGCGCTCCTGCTGCTTTAAGTTTGTTGCAGGAGAATAAACTGGATATACCATTCATTATTGTGTCAGGAACCATCGGTGAAGAGATGGCTGTTGATGCTATGAAAGCTGGAGCTTCTGACTACGTCATGAAAGGCAACTTGGCGCGACTTATCCCTGCTGTTGAGCGCGAGTTACGTGAAGCCCTCCAGCGGCAAAAACGACGGGAAGCGGAACAAGCTTTACGCGAGAAAGAAGAACGATTTCGCTCTCTAATTGAAAATGCCTTAGATATTATTACAGTTGTGAGTCCTGATGGCAATGTGTATTATATAAGCCCCTCTGTTCATAGAGTTTTGGGTTATGAATCAGAAGAATTACTTGAAAAAAACCTCTTTTTTTACATTCACCCTGAGGATGTAACTGAAGTTATTGATAACCTACATCAGGCACTTAATAAACCCAGTAGCACGTTATTTACAAAGTTTCGATTTCAGCATCAAGATGGTTCTTGGCGTGTGCTTGAAGGTGTTTGTAAAAAGATTATTTATTCGCCAGAACTAGCAAGTATTGTTGTTAACTGTCGCGATATTACAGAGCGTCAGCAAGCTGAAGAGATTTGCCGGGAACTGGAGAAACAAAAAGAATTAAACGAAAGTAAATTTAACTTTGTTTCTATAATGTCGCACGAGTTTCGCAATCCGCTCAATATTATTACAATATCTGCTGAATTACTGGAAAACTATAGCGATGTTGCCAGTAAAGAGCAAAAATATTTGTACTTTCAGCGCATTCGAGCTGCTGCTCGAAATATGACGCAGTTGTTAGATGATATTCTGACAATCAGTAAAGCGGAAGTCGGGAAATTAGAGATAAAACCAGCTACCCTTGATTTAGCAAAATTTTGCTTGGAATTGGTGGAGGAGATGCAGTTTAGTAATGCAGGTAATGCGGTCAATTTTGTTTTTAAAGGCGGAGAAGTTGATGGACAACAAAGTCAGGAATCGGAAGCAGGAACGATAACAAATTGTTGTAGCTTAGCTTATATGGATGAAAAACTGCTGCGGCATATTTTTATTAATTTGCTTTCAAATGCTATTAAGTATTCACCCGCAGGAGGTGAGGTGCTATTTGAACTTTCTTGTCAGAATTACGAGGCAATTATCCAAGTTAAGGATCAAGGTATCGGGATTCCTGCAAATGACCAAAAACGACTATTTGAAGTGTTTCATCGAGCAGGAAATGTGGGCAAGATTCCTGGTACGGGGCTGGGATTATCTATTGTCAAAAAGTTCGTGGAATTGCACGGGGGCAAGATTGAAGTAAGTAGTGAAGTTGGAGTGGGTAGCACCTTTACAGTTAAGCTGCCATTGCAAAGTCAGAGATTAACAGAATCGCGCCACACCTACTCATGTGGCGCGAACTAAAATTTTTGGTATTCTCGTTAAAGGCAATTTCTTAACGATTTACGGAACTCATATCCGCGTAGCGATCGCCTGCTGCAACGTTGTTGGGTGCTACTTCGTCAAGGCGCGATCGCTCTTGTTGACTTAAGGTAATGGCAGCTGCTGCCACATTCTCCTCTAAGTAGGCACGGCGCTTGGTTCCGGGGATCGGTACGATATCGTCTCCCTGCGAGAGCAACCACGCTAAAGCTAGTTGTCCCGGCGTGACACCCTTTTCGCTGGCAATTTCCTTCACCCGTTCAACGAGTTGCAGATTCTTTTGAAAATTCTCGCCTTGGAAGCGTGGCAAATGCTGGCGGTAATCATCGGGAGCAAAATTATCGGGACTGGTAATTTGTCCTGAAAGAAACCCCCGTCCAAGTGGACTATATGCCACAAAGCCAATTCCCAATTCCCGTACTGTAGGTAAAATCTCATCTTCAGGCTCCCGCTGCCAAAGCGAGTATTCTGATTGCAAAGCAGTAATCGGGTGAACTGCATGGGCGCGTCGAATCGTCGCCGGAGCAGCTTCAGAAAGCCCCAGGAAGCGGACTTTGCCTTGCTTGACTAATTCTGCCATTGCGCCGAGTGTTTCCTGAATGGGAACGTTGGGATCGACGCGGTGCTGGTAGTAGAGGTCAATGTAATCAAGTCCAAGGCGTTGCAGCGAAGCATCGCACGCCTGCTGTACGTATTCCGGACTGCCATTAATACCTCGGAAACCACTATCCTCGCCACGTTGGATGCCGAATTTTGTAGCTAGTATGACCGCATCGCGACGGTCTTTAATAGCTTTTCCTACCAGCTTTTCATTCTCCCCGGTTCCGTACATATCAGCAGTATCGAGCAGGGTGACACCGAGATCCAGTGCGCGGTGAATGGTATCAATTGATTGGGCTTCATCGCCTGCGCCGTAGAACTCGGACATTCCCATACATCCCAGTCCCAGTTCCGAAACCATCAATCCTTGGCTTCCGAGTTTGCGTACTTTCATTGTTCCTTTTCTCCTTATCAAGTTACGGTCGAACAATCCGGTGCATATCCAGAACTGGCGGGGCGATTTCTGTCTGGGTTATCATGTCGTGAATTTGCCCCCGGTGGTGTGTCTGGTGATTGAAAAAGTGGGCAACTAACAAATTAACGGGATCAGTATAAATTTTTCCGGCGTTATTTCGGTACTGAATCGTACCCGCCAAAAATTCTTCGGTTAAACCAGAGGCAAAGCTTTCAATCCGCTCATCTTCTGCTATACGCGCTTGGTTGAGTTGGTCGAAGTCTTCATAAAGGATGGCGTTGAGTCCGGTGGATGGGATTTCTTGGCCCTGGAAACGTGTCAACCAGATGCGATCGCCCACCATAATATGATTTAGTGTCCCGTGGATACTTTTGAAAAATGCTGGCCTAATCTTCTGGCGTTCTGCATCCGAAAGCAAAGCGCAAGTTTCATAAAGTTTGCGATTCGAGAGTCTGTTGTATCGTGCCAGCATCTGGAAGTGCTGTATAAGCATACTGGTTTCCACCTCCTAATTGTATTACCTTAACGTTAACGTTAGATTAACTAGAAAAAAATTACTGGTTGCTGACCTCCTCGATATATTGCTGTATCCGGGCGATATTAGCTTGCAAATCTCCGCGAAACTGCTCTAAAGCGGCGATTTTTTCGTCAGTCTCCTGAAGATGAGTTTGCAGAATTTCCAGTAGTTTCTGCTTACCCCGTAACATGGTCGGTTCTTCAAAAAACAGGTCGATGATACTGCTAATCTCTTCCAGGCTTAATCCCAATCCTTTGAGCGCATCAATTTTGCGGAGTCTGGCTAGTTCAAGCTCTGTGTAGTAGCGAAAGCCTTTGCCTTGCCGCTCAGCAGGGCCAAGTAACCCCAGATCCTCGTAGTAGCGAATTGTTCGCGGAGTCACGCCTGCTTTGAGGGCAAGCTCTCCGATTCGCATTTTTTCAGTCACGCTCTAGTTGATCCGCAGACATTGACGTTAACGTTAAATTTAGTCTAGCGATTCTCTAGCGCAGTGTCAATCACGTTGCAATAGCTCTCGTTCCCAGGCACAGCCTGGGAACGCAAATAAACAGGCTCTGTTTTGTATTAACTTCCTCTTCCTAGCTAGGAAGAAAAATTGCTTGTATTTACGCCTTTGATATGGTACAAATGTACTAAAAAAGGCATCGCTTCAGCCTATCTTATAAACCGATGCAAGCGTCTTGGAGGCTTGAAAATGGCTTGGAATCCTGGGCAAAAGTTGCAGAACGGCAAGTACACTATCGAAAAAGTGCTAGGGCAAGGTGGTTTTGGGATTACCTATCTGGTGAAGAACAAAAAAGGTAATCTGCTGGTAGTTAAAACCCTAAATAGTTGGGTGCAACGCTGGTGTGACTTTGCCAAACTTCAGCAGGATTTCCTGAATGAGGCACTGCGACTGTCCAAATTTAATCATCCTCATATCGTGAAAATTGATGAGGTGGTTCAAGAGGCTGGGCTATGGTGCATTGTGATGGAATATATCGATGGGGAAAGTCTAGCTTCTCACGTTTGGAATCAAGGGATTTTGCCAGAAACGGAAGCATTACGGTACATTCAACAGATTGGTGATGCGCTGACGGTTATTCATGAGCGTAGTTTACTGCACCGGGATGTAAAGCCGCTAAATATCATGTTGCGAAAGGGTAAGACTGAAGCTGTACTGATAGACTTTGGCATCGCCCGCGAGTTTACCCCAAATTTGACGCAGACACAGACGGAATTTTGCTCTAGTGGCTTTGCGCCAATTGAGCAGTACGATTGGCGGGGGAAAAGGGGTGCTTATACTGATGTTTATTCTTTGGCGGCGACGCTGTATACTTTGTTAACTGCACAAGTGCCGCTGCCTTCACCAATGAGAGCTTATGGAATGCGACTGGAGCCACCCAAGCAGATAAATTCGCTGCTGAGCGATCGCATAAATCGCGCTATTCTCAAAGGTATGGCATTAAAGCCAGAGGAGCGATCGCAGTCAGTACAGGAATGGCTGGGATTGTTGGGCATTGGCGCACCAAGAATTGCCAACGGCAGTCCCCTGAGAGAGTGGCAAGAGCGATTGCGTAAAGCGCAGGAAGATAAATTAAAAGATAATGGTGATTGGCGGGAGCGATTTCGGAAAGCGCAGGAAGATAACTTAAAAGATAATGATGATTGGCGTGAGAAATGGCGAAAAGCCTGTGAAAAGTGATGCACTCTTCATGGGTTATGCAAGCATAATTATGAATTGGTTTGCATTTGAGTGCAAGCTGAGTGGGAGTTTTTCGTTTCCCTAGGTTCCCCAGAAAAGATGCGATCGCATCTCTTATCTGGGGAACCTAGAGCGATCGCTCTTGCGTCAAATCTGAATATGGTTGGTGCTGCTGATTTATATCCTTTCAGCATTTTCTGGGGTAGAAACAGCAGCTTTTTATGGCTAAATACGTGTTGATATAAAAACAGTAAAAAAATATGGTGAAAAGGTTTCACCGCATAATTTTGACTAATGCGTGTATAGCTGCCAGTTTTATTCTGGCTAAACCAACATACGCATCACAGTTCACGGCACCATTGCCAGAATTATTTCTCAGCGCCGATCCTTCTAATCTACCGGCTCGGATTTTAGATCTACCACCTGGGTTAAGGACTGAGCCGATCCTAGAGGAATTTGACTTCGATATATGTAAAGATATTCCCTTGGGTGTAGGTATACCAGGATTTCAACCAGGAGTACATAATAGCGTTGTCCAAAACATTCTGGGCGCTCCTAGCGGAAATCTCCGAGGCTACTGGCCCAATACTCGTGCCATATTCTATCAATTAGTACCAGACGAAGTTAGCCTCGGTTTTCTACTTGACAAAGCTTCAGGAATGGTACGTCAAACTGAGGCTGCTTTCGCCCAAGAAGTAGACCATCAGGTGATGTTGGTGACGTTGAATAGTATGTTGGGTTGCCAAATCAACGATGAAATCAAGCAGGGGTTACAACAAGTAAAGCAGCGTCAGTCTCGCAAGTATTCTTTTTCTGTTAAAGCCCTTAAAGGTGTGATTGAGAGAGATAGGAGCGATCGCGTCTACATTGGAATTTGGCAGGCAGGATTACACTGAAAATGGGGATTGGGGATTGGGAATTGGGAATTGGGGATTGGGGATTGGGGATTGGGGAAGAGGAAAAAGTCTTACCTAGTTCCTAGTCCCTAGTCCCCAGTCCCCATCACCCTATTACACAAATTATGCTTTCAGAACGCTTTACCGAAGCCCTAACCTTTGCTACTCATCTGCACGCGAACCAAACTCGCAAAGGTTCGGGTGTGCCATATATTGCTCATTTACTTGGAGTTGCCAGTATTGTGCTAGAGCATGGTGGTAATGAAGAGGAAGCGATCGCAGCCTTACTCCATGATGCTATCGAAGATCAAGGCGGTGCCGCTACGCGGGAAGAAATTCGCCGCAGGTTCGGGGATACCGTCACAGAAATTGTAGACGGTTGCACTGATTCTGACATTACACCCAAACCGCCTTGGCGACAGCGTAAAGAAGCTTATATCGCCCACCTTCCCACAGCTTCCAAAAACATACTTCTTGTTTCTGCTGCCGATAAACTGCACAACGCTCGCTCAATTTTAAATGATTACCGTGTTGTGGGCGAGTCGCTTTGGGAACGTTTCAAAGGAGGCAAAGAAGGAACGCTTTGGTATTATCGTTCTCTGGTTAAAGCATTTCGTAAAGGTAGTTCAATGCCATTAATTGACGAGTTAGATCGGGTAGTTTGCGAGATAGAAGAAATTAGTAAAGACTGCTAACTGTTAATAGAATAATTGTAAATTTCACTTGTACAATTAAGCGAAATAGCCTCCACTCTAACGGTAATTTCCTGCGGTAACGCCATCATTTTTTATAAAAAATATCTCGCCTGTAGATTCCTGCGAATCCTCAAATAGGAGGGAAAAGTGGCGCGTTTAGATAAATGCCTAAGTAATTACTACTACAACTTTAATTTTTTGAATATTTTAGGGAAATTTAAAGTTATTAGATGTAAGGATAGCTATTTCTAGTAAAAAATACGTATTACTTTGGAGCGAATTTGCAACCTTGCATATCTATCACTTAGGAGCGAAGCAGACTCTTAGAGTGAATACATAGGCTTAAAGGCAAGACGCAGCCCAATGGGCTGGATTGTCAGCGCTTATTGATTGGAGGGAAAAAATATGTCTGATCGCGATAATGAACAATACACCGGAACCGCAGACGAACACTATAACCTGATCAGCGTACTATACCACGCTCTAGAGGGTGCCAGCACCTATGAAATCTACGTCCAAGACGCTGAGGAAGCTGGAGATGATGAACTGATAGAGTTTTTCCAACAACTGCAAGACGAAGAGTACCAACGCGCTGAACGAGCCAAAGAATTGCTGGCAAAGCGGATTGCAGCACCGCAGCCTGTAGGTAGATAGTTATTGATTGAGATAGCCGCACCTGAAGGTGTGGCGCAAGCTTGCTGAGAGGGGATAATGCTTCTTTTGGGAAAAAATCCTTTCTTTTGGGCGAGTGAGTGTGCAGAGCGTGAAAGCGGAAATTAGTTAAGAAATATCAAGCGATCGCACTCACAAATAAAGTATAAAAATTCGTTTTTGCCCTTTGTTTGAGACGCAATAAGTTGGTGTCTCTAGAAAACTCCCCCTCAGCCTTCAGTCTGATTTATCTAGGAGGTTGCAAGTGAATTACAACCAATTTATTAAACAGGTTCAGAGTGTTGCTCAGCTAAACCATTGCCAGGAAGCGGAACGTACCACTTGCGCCACACTAGAGTTTTATCAGCGTGTTAGTGAAAGAGAGGGTGTAAATTCTACCCATGCGGCAACTCATGCGCGGGCAGTATTTACGGTGCTGCAAGAAGCTGCGACACCTGGTGAATTAGAAGATATCCGCGCTAATTTTTTCGATAATTACCAGGAGCTATTCAGAGTAATTCAGGGAATAAAAAGTTTTAATTGAAAATTAGTAAAAATTAGAACTTTTGGTTGTTTTATTTCTGGAGTAGCCCAAAATTTTTCAAGATAACTTAAGATATTGGAGGAAAAACATGACAGTTAGCAATAATAACACCAGTAAGAAAAAAGTAGCTATCCTCATCGAGAACGGTGTGGAAGATTTTGAATTTCAAGTGCCTTACAAAGCGCTACAAATGGCGGGAATGGAAGTGGTTGTACTCGGTTCTCGGATGAACGAGAACTATATTGGTAAACAAGGCAAATTGTCAATGAAACCGGATGGCACGACAACAGAAGCGATCGCGCTTGATTTCGATGCTGTGATTATCCCCGGTGGCATGGCTCCCGACACAATGCGGACAAACCCGAATACAGTCCGCTTCGTACAAGACGCAATGGAAGCAGGAAAACTGGTGGCCGCTGTTTGTCACGGGCCGCAAGTTTTAATTGAAGGCGACTTGCTGAAAGGTAAACAAGCTACTGGCTTCTTTTCCATCCGCAAAGACATGATGAATGCGGGTGCAAATTATGTAGATGAACCAGTGGTAATTGATGGCAACTTGATTACTTCTCGTCAACCGGGAGATTTGCCAATTTTCACCACAGCAATTCTCAGCCGTCTTGGTTACGGTGGCAAAGAAGCGGCTTTACCAAATGAGAACGATATAACTGCGGAATGGTGGAAACTAGCCGATTCTTGGGGTGGCTCTACCAAGGGCGATATTGTTAAAGGGTTGAATACAGCTCTGACGGGTGAGCGTTATTCGCAAGAAACATTTGAGCAGTATGCGGAAAAAACTTCAGATCCGGAGTTGCGATCGCTTCTGCAAGACATGATTCAAAATAAGCAGGGTCACATCCAGATGCTGGAATCTCGCATCAAAGAACTGGGTGAAAACCTCTCGATCCCGGCGCAAGCTGCTGATAAATATGCCAAATTGAAAACTGCCCTCCAAGGTAGTGATGATACCGATTTGTTGCGTCGGACAATGGGCGATCTCCAAACTGGTGTTGTGGATGTCAATAACCTGCGGGTGAAATTTACCGATCCAGTTACAACTGCAATTTTGACGCAGATTGAAGTGGAACTTTCAAAGTATGAGCAGTGTTTAGCATCCCTCTACAAAGCACGCATGGCAAGTGGAGAAGTTATGCCTGCTAAGCCGACAAGCGCTCCTGCTGTGAAGATGTAAAGTTGGAGTTTGTAGGGTGGATAATACCTACCCTACAACCCTAATTTTTAGTGTTTTACCCCTTTTTTAGGGGATGCTTGAGGGGATCTTTTCCAGGTATTTAGCGTTGTTATCCCCCAACCCCTTTTTAAGGGGATGCTCAGAAAAAGCGAGGTTTTAAGGTGAGTAGAAGGTTAGAAGGTAAAGTTGCCATTATCACGGGCGCAGGTGCGGGAATAGGAGAAGCGATCGCGCACAAATTTGCCAAACTTGGTGCCACAGTTGTTGTTAATGGACTCCCCGACGACCCCATCAATGAGGTGACAGAAGCGATTAAGCACTATGGTGGAAAAGCGATCGCTTACGCGGGTGATATTTCTGAAGAAACCCATGCCCAAGCTTGTGTAAAAACAGCAATTGATCATTTTGGGCGATTGGATATTTTAGTAAATAATGCAGGTGTTTTTCTCGCGACTGCGGAAACTCAGGATTATCCAATCGATATTTTTGATAAAACCATACGGATGAATATCCGTTCCGCGTTTTTGATGACAAAGTATGCTCTACCGCACTTACAAAAAACGCACGGTAACATCGTCTCCGCTGGTTCTGAGGCTGGTTTCAATGGAATAGCAAGAAATTCCCCATATGGCGGTACAAAAGGCTGGATGCACTCATTTATGAAAGGCGTTGCTGTTGAGCAAGCCAAGTATGGTGTCCGCGCTAATTGTGTTTGTCCCGGTGCAATTGATACTGCTTGGACGCACAAAGAAACGGGGCCAATGGATGCAAAAATGGAAAAAATGTTGATTAATGCAACTCCGATGGCTCGACGCGGTACAGCGGAAGAAATGGCAAATGTTTATGCTTTTATTGCCTCGGATGAAGCAAGTTATGTTACGGGTGCTTTGTGGTTAGCTGATGGCGGTGTCACAGTCGCCAAAGGAAGTGTAGGCGAAGAAACTCCAGAGGAATTGCGTGCTGAACCGCAAGGAGAACTCCGTCTAGATCATTCCAGGGAAGGGCTAGAAAATAAAGAAGTTCAAACTGTTAGTTAGGGGTTGGGGGCTGGGGACTAGGTACTGGGAAAGATTATTTCCAATCCCCAATCCCCAATTCCCACTTTTCTATTACCAATTGAGGAAATTAAGAAATGGCATCAAGTCAAGATATCGTACCCAGTAATCAGCCGGAAGGTAGTAGCAGTAGCAATGTGTCAGATGTTGAACGTTGGGGTTCGCTAATTAGCGGCGGCGCAATGGTGCTAATGGGTTTAAGACAACGTTCTCTGAGGGGAGCCTTGATGGCGATCGCAGGCGGAAGTTTAGTTTATCACGGCGCAAAAGCAGATAAAAGCATTCAAGACACCATACAGGAAAAAGCGGCCATGAGTGACAGCATTAAAGTTGAAAAAACTGTAACGATAAACAAACCAGCAGACGAACTTTATCGCTTTTGGCATAACTTTGAGAACCTGCCCAACTTTATGAAGCATCTCAAGTCTGTGACAGTTTACAATGAGACGCGATCGCACTGGATAGCTAATGCACCCTTGGGCGCAAGTGTGGAGTGGGATGCAGACATAATTAACCAGAAAGAAAACGAGTTTATTGCGTGGGCTTCTGCTGAAGACGCAGATATTGATAACTCTGGTTTTGTTCGGTTTACGCCTGCACCAAACAATCGCGGTACAGAAGTAAAAGTCGTCATTGAGTATAACCCGCCCGGTGGTGCAGTTGGGGCAGCGATCGCTAAACTTTTCGGTGAAGCACCACAACAGCAAATCGGAGACGATCTCCGCCGCTTTAAAATGCTCATGGAAGCTGGCGAAATTGCCACCACAGAAGGTCAACCTTCCGGAAGAAGTTAAGAATTTTATCCTATGGGATTCTTAAAAAAGGGCAGCTGAATTGTTGCCTTCAAACTTTAAAACTCGTAATGGAGAAACCAAATGAATCAAACAATTAAGCGACTACAGAATATTGGCTTACGCCTGGTTACAGTTTTTCTGGCAGCGATCGCATTTTTAGTCATTCCGGCTTTTAGCAACAGCGTGTCGGTGCAAGCGCAAGCAGCAGAAACCCGCTTTGATCCCGCTGATCCTTACGCAATCGACAGCGAGACGATTGAGAAAGTCAAAGACATGGCTGAAGACCATGTAGGCGACAGAGGAAGTATTGGCAATACTGGCTTGAAGAACATCAAAAAGCTAGGAGAAAATATTTCCGAAACAACTGACGTTATCCGCAGCCAAAGGTTTGATAACGATCGAGGCGCTGATATGGGCGATCCTCGTGTTGTTCAAGACAAAAATTATGAGGGAATATCCGTAACTAAAGACCGCGCACCCAGGTAATTTGACTTCTACAACACTGGTTGTGAAATTAACTGAGAACTGACCTAATACACTTCATTTAGGGCTAAAAAGCTAAAGCCATTGTAGGTTGGGTCTTTGGAGTAAACCTCAATCGTGAGCAGCATTTGTTGAGGTTCCCATATTCAACCCAACCTACAATTATCCCTTAATTGAACGGTATTCAGAGCTAACAGAAGACGCTTCGGTTAGACAATCAGAAGAAAGAAACCGGATTTCAAGGTGATAAATGGGCAACTGAGTTATCAGGAAAACTAAGAAACCGGATTTCTTCCTTAAAAGTGCTGAGTGTTTCGGCTAAGGGTGCTGAGTAGTTAGAAGCAGATCGAAACGTTTGCACAATCCAAAATCTCAAATCCGAATAAGATATGAAAGCTGTTTGTTGGTACGGTGCAAATGATGTGCGGGTCGAAAACGTACCTGATCCGAGAATTCTCAACCCGCGCGATGCCATCCTCAAAATTACATCAGCAACCATCTGCGGTTCTGACTTGCACATTTACGATGGCTACATCCCGACGATGAAACAGGGTGACATTCTAGGTCACGAATTTATGGGGGAAGTCGTCGAAATTGGCAGTCAAGTCAAAACGTTGAAAAAAGGCGATCGCGTAGTCGTCTCTTCCATCATCGGCTGCGGTCAATGCAACTATTGCAATCAGCAAAAGTGGTCATTGTGCGACAACTCTAACCCCAACGCTTGGATGCAAGAGAAAGTATTCGGGTTTGGCACATCCGGAATCTTCGGCTACTCCCACTTATTCGGTGGCTACGCAGGTGCCTTTGCTGAATACGTGCGCGTTCCCTTCGCCGATCATGGTGCAGTCAAAGTTCCTCAAGACATCCCCGATGAAAAAATCCTGCCCATCTCCGACGCTTTCCCCACAGGCTACATGGGTGCAGAATTCTGCAATATTCAGCCCGGAGATATCGTAGCAATCTGGGGTTGCGGCCCGGTCGGATTATTCGCCATGCGAAGCGCCTATATGCTCGGTGCCGAGAGAGTTATCGCCATCGACCGCGTTCCCGAACGCCTCCAAATGGCTAGAGACTTCGGCAAAGCCGAGACTATCAACTACGAGGAAGTTGATGCTGGCGAAGCACTTAAAGAAATGACCGGAGGACGCGGCCCGGATTCCTGTCTTGATGCTGTGGGACTAGAAGCACACGGCATGGGTCTTGAGGGATTTTTCGACGAAGCCAAACAGTCGGTACGCCTGGAAACCGACCGCCCCTCAGTGCTGCGGCAAATGATGGTGGCTTGTCGCAAAGGCGGCACCTTGTCAATTATGGGCGTTTATAGTGGCTTTGTGGACAAAATGCCGATGGGTGCAGCCTTTAACAAAGGCTTGACCTTCAGAATGGGGCAAATGTTCGGTCAGAAGTATATGCCGATGTTGTTGGATCGAGTTATGAATGGCGAAATCGATCCATCTGTCGTGTTTACCCATCGCTTACCTCTTGAAGAAACGAAGCAAGGCTTTGAAATTTTCAAGCACAAAAAAGATAACTGCATCAAAGTGCTGCTAAAGCCTTGAAATAGCTAAGAGTAATCCACAATTAGCAATTAGTCATTAGCAGCATTCACATTATCAAATGGAGTTTTTTCGATGAACAAAGTAATTTCTTTTCTGCAAAATGTTCGCTTGCGCCAGATTGTAAGTGCTTTTCTGGTCGCAGTAGCACTTTTGGTTGGCAGCGCTTTCGGTTACGGCAACCAAATTCAAGCGCAAGCTAATTCCACTACATTGACACCAGAGGCTGATTCTTACAAAGTTAAAGGTGCTGATAGTTCGCTACGTACTGACATTGGAAATGCCACTAACCAGGCTGAAGATACGGGCAGCAGCATAATTGATAAAATTGAAGATGTTGCTGAAAATATCAAAGAGAAGCTGAATCTTGACGAACCGCTTCCCCCCAGCACTAAGAAGTTTATCAATCAAGTTGAAGACGCTACGGGAGTAGATGACGGCTTAGAGCAAGGTATCAATGATGCTGCTAATAACGTTACCAGCAGCAAACCTTATTACAAGTAATTCGCACTCATTAGCCAGAACTATAGCAATCCTAATCGATTTTAAAAACTTTCTTCTTTTTCTCTTTCCTTCGTGTACTTCGCGCCTTTGCGGTTCGTAAAAAAAAGAAAATTTAACAAACCGCGTTGGTGGAGTCTGCGCGTTAGCGCTTAGACGCGCAGGTAAGAGAGAAAAGAGAAAATTGTATGAATCATTTAGGGCTGCTATACCTAGCTAATGACTAATAACTAATGATTTAAGGAGAAAAATTTAATGAAAGCAGTTTGCTGGCATGGTGCAAATGATGTGCGGGTGGATACAGTACCCGATCCAAAAATTCTCAACCCACGTGATGCAATTATTAAAATTACATCTACGGCGATTTGCGGTTCCGACTTGCACCTTTACGACGGCTACATCCCTACGATGCAGGCCGGAGATATTCTCGGTCACGAGTTCATGGGGGAAGTCGTTGAACTTGGGAGTGCGGTAAAAAATGTAAAAGTAGGCGATCGCGTAGTCGTCCCCTTCACCATCGCCTGCGGCAGCTGCTTCTTCTGCAACCGCGACTTGTGGTCTTTGTGTGACAACTCCAACCCCAACGCTTGGATGGCAGAACAAATGATGGGTCATTCGCCATCAGGACTCTTCGGCTACTCCCACTTGTTCGGCGGTTACGCTGGAGGTCAGGCAGAATATGCGCGGGTGCCATTTGCCGATGTCGGCTTGTTCAAAATTCCCGACGGTTTAACAGACGATCAGGTGCTTTTCCTCACCGACATCTTCCCCACCGGATACATGGCGGCGGAAAATTGCAATATTCAACCTGGTGATACCGTAGCCGTCTGGGGTTGCGGCCCTGTAGGACAGTTTGCTATCAAAAGTGCCTTTATGCTAGGTGCAGAGCGCGTCATCGCTATTGACCGCATTCCCGAACGCCTACAAATGGCGAAAGAGCAATGCGGGGCGGAAGTTCTCAACTATGAAGAAATTGAGGTTGGCGACGCACTTAAAGAAATGACAGGCGGACGCGGGCCTGATTCTTGTCTGGATGCAGTCGGGATGGAGGCTCACGGTACAGGGCCTATGGCATTATACGACCAGGTAAAGCAAGCCGTGCGTCTGGAAACCGACCGACCCACCGCCCTGCGCCAAGTAATGCTTGCTTGCAGCAAAGGCGGTCATGTATCGCTGGCGGGTGTTTACGGTGGCTTCCTTGACAAAATCCCAATGGGTGCAGCTTTTAACAAAGGCTTGACATTCAAAATGGGGCAAACCCATGTCCATAGATACTTAAAACCGTTGCTGGAACGTGTGCAGAACGGCGAAATTGATCCGTCTTTCGTAATCACACATCGTTTGCCTTTAGATGAAGCAAAGCACGGTTACGAGATTTTTAAGCATAAAAAAGACAATTGCATCAAGGTTGTACTAAAACCGTGAGGTGAGAGGGTGGATATCGACCAAGGCATAAAGCTTGAAAAAAAGGTGATGATCGAAAAATCCCTCCTTGAAATTTATCGCTTTATCGAAGAACTAGAACAGCAAGCAAAAGCCAATCAGCAAAGGTTTAAAGAAGCGATACAAGCAGCCGAAATCCTCACCACTGAAAGTCAATCTTCAGGGCTTAAGTAAGCTGCTAATATCCTTTAATTTGCACAGTGGAGCGGGCATTTTGTCCTCTCCACTATAAAATTTTTTATTTGGTGCAGGCTGTAAAGCTGATGATGGCGATTTACACCGCCCGATCTGGCAAAAAAATCAAACTTTAAATAAGGAGCAACGAAACATGAGCGATACAACTGTAATGAAAGTAGACTCTACTAATTCCCCTAAAGGTGAGATGGGACAAAAATATCTCGCATCAGGCAAAACTGTCTCAATGCGCCTTTGGGAAGATGAGCAACCAGGTGAACCCAAAGAACCAGCTGCACGCGATTATGAAACTGTCGGCTACGTAATCAAAGGTCGCGCCGAGTTGCACCTTGAGAGCCAGATGGTATTACTGGAATCGGGCGATTCTTGGGTAGTTCCCAAAGGTACATCCCACACCTACCGGATTCTCGAACCCTTTACAGCAGTTGAAGCAACCAGTCCACCCGCTCAAGTTCACGGACGCGACGAGAATTAAGCCAAGGCTTGTATATAAGCTCACTTGAAAAAGTAACAATAAAAAACCCGGTTTCTTCAAGAAGGCGGGTTTTTTTATGTTGGTGATAATTTAGACGTTAGTATAGTTAAATATTTTAATAATTCAACAATAAATATATACATATTGATGAAAAAATAAAAAAAATATTAGTTTAAAGTTGTCCTCCTACAGGCTGATGTACAGCCATAAAATCGATAGTTAACTAAAAGGCATAAAGGACACAATTTTTGAGTTTTGAGCGGTGACATATCTGGGGAAATGACTAATTTGTAACCTTAGATATTGTCCTAACGCTCAATTCAACTAAGGAGATTTGAATGTTTTATCACAAGAAGCAACTACAGTATTTCAAACCACCGGAAAAGCCGGATGCACTTTACGCAAAGAAGATTCAAGAACTCATCGGCGGCACCTTTGGCGAGATGACCGTGATGATGCAATACCTGTTTCAGGGTTGGAACTGCCGAGGGCCTGCTAAGTACCGTGATCTGCTGCTTGACACCGGTACCGAGGAAATCGGCCACGTAGAGATGCTAGCTACAATGATCGCCCACCTGTTAGATAAAGCGCCTCTATCAGTCCAAGAAGAAGGTGCCGCAGATCGGTTAGTGGGTGCCGTCATGGGCGGTAGTAACGTGCGCGATGAGATTATGGCGGCGGCGATGAATCCACAGCACTCCATTGTTTCTGGTTTAGGTGCAATGCCCTCTGACAGCGTTGGTTTCCCTTGGAACGGTCGCTTTATCGTTTCCAGCGGCAACCTGTTGGCAGATTTCCGCTCAAATCTTCATGCGGAGTCACAGGGACGCTTGCAGGCGGTACGGATGTACGAAATGTCAGACGATCCGGGTGTGAAAGATACGCTCTCGTTTATGATCGCCCGCGATACGATGCACCAAAATCAGTGGATGGCGGCAATTAAGGATCTGGAAGATTCTGGACTTGAAACTTCACCTGTTCCAAGCTCCTTCCCTCTGGAATTGGAGAAGCGGGAATATGCCTATCAGTTCTGGAACCACTCTGAAGGCACCGAAAGTGCTGAAGGGCGCTGGGCGAAGGGTGAATCGATGGACGGCAAAGGGCAGTTTGAGTACATTGCGAATCCGCAACCGTTAGGCCCAGAACCTACACCTCCACCCGCTGAACCTAAGTTGCACGGGACACCAGGTTTTGAAAAGGCAAAACATACATAGATGAGACTTGAGAATTAGGGATTAGCTTGTCAGAGTGTCAGCTAATTCTCAACAGAAATCTAACGAATGTTATCGAGGCTAAGACTTCTCAACACACCTGTATTTTTGCAGGTGTGTATTTTTTTTTGTAAGGTGATTTCCTTGCTGGGTTGGTAGGCGATCGCATCTTCACAGAAAAACGAGCAAAAAGCGCGATCGCGTTCTGAATACTTTTAGCTGATGGCTTCCTCCTGTGTGGTATAGGATTAGGCGCAAAGACAGCATACTGTCACGGATGCTACTTAGGAAATAAGCAGGGAGGGGGACGTAAGTTTATCCTAAATTTTGCTTTCCTTAAAATGGATGGGTATTTAGGAGAAACTTTTAAATGAAAGAAAATTCGATTACTCGAAAGCATCTTGTTTATAGTCTGCTGACGGGTCTGCTGATCGGTGCGATCGCTGGCGCACCGATAGGCTGGGTTACTCATCGCGCCTATGCTGAGCAACGTTTCGCTAAGAATTTAATTTGCCGAGAGCAACATAGAAATCAGCCTGAAGCTGTTGTTCAATCTATCTGCGGCTCAAGATTCTAAAGTTTTCTAATAATCATTGTCCTCGTATGCGATCGCGTCCTTTTTTATTGCATCTGGTAAGGATGCGATCGCCGTACAGGTTATTTTGGCAGAATTGGATTTTTCGAGAGGATGCGATCTCCCCTGCCTTAATTAGGAAATTTCTGAATGTTAGCTATCCATAACAATACAATTTATACAATTTATAATAAGTAATAATTATCTATATTTTAATCTAAATATTCTTGATCTTTTAAGTATTTTTGGATATTTCCTAATATTTGACTTAGATATTCTACTACCTCTTGCTTTATTTCCAATAGTTCCTCTATAGTCTTGTCCCGTCCCACTTCTTCAAAGGACTTATTTCCATGTGCTAAATCATTTCTGGTTTCTCTCACAAGTAAAATATTAGATCCATCTTTTGTTTTAGAGCAATCAGTAAGATGTGAAAATCCATATTTTTTTGCTGTTTCTTTAATTACCTTAGCATCCACATTCCCTGAAAATATTTTTTCCGGGAATGTGGTTGTAATAATGTCAATAGAAATTTGAGATATTTTGGGATGGATGTCTTTAGCCGTTGAACTTTTCAAATAAGTTTGAAGGTTTTTTAGCACAGTCATTTTGATTTCAGGTTTAATTTTATCAAAACATACTCCTTTACTTCGGAATTCATCAAATATTGCTTCAATAGCATTACGCATAGTAGATTCAACTAAGTTATAAAGCAATAAAAAACTATTTGCTTTCAGAGTTTTTGCTAATTCTGAATC
This sequence comes from Funiculus sociatus GB2-C1, assembly GCF_039962115.1. Classification (NCBI taxonomy): domain Bacteria; kingdom Bacillati; phylum Cyanobacteriota; class Cyanophyceae; order Coleofasciculales; family Coleofasciculaceae; genus Funiculus; species Funiculus sociatus. Next base: position 18,187 of record NZ_JAMPKJ010000063.1, read on the forward strand.
TATGTTTTGTGTTTTATATCCACCAGCACTATCGCTAACAGCTAATTTGGTTGTTTCTTTAATCAAACTTTCTAAAAAAATGAAGTATTGATCCACCTCTTGAACCCGTGTATTAAAATCTATGATAACAGTATTCATGATTCGCCTAGCAGTTGATCACGCACATACTCAATACGCTTAACTACTTTAAGTCTTGAACTGCTTCCATCACCGCTAGCGTATTTCTTAAAATCCTCTGAATCAAGCCATTTTGTAGACTTTGGTTTAATATCTTTTTTTTCTGCCAATGCAAGAGCAATACCTACAGAAAGAGACTCAAATTTAATGCGAGTAGTTGTTTTAGCATAATCTTTACCTTGCCGAAATCCTTTTGGAAAATATTTTTCTACGAAATCTAACATCGATAGGAATTGTGTCTGCATTTTTTCACGATCAAAGGTCTTATCCTCGTTAGCTGCTTTCAGATAGTCATCAAGAAATTCGTTTACTTTGTTGGCATTGAAATTTTTATAGTTGTTTAAAAATGCAAAGAACCGCAACACAAATTCTTGGGGTTCACGCCTGTTGATCGCAACCTCAGCAAACGAGCATAAATCACGAAATTTGGATATCTTCGATAGTTCGTCAATCAAATCAAGGAACGAGCCACGCAGTATACCTCTGCGCTTTTCCATTTCGTTCAAGTCAACACTACCTGTATTAATGCGTTCAAATATATCTCTCCGCACTTCCTCATCTGCATTTTCGGTTAGTTGGATCATCCGAAGAGTAGTCCGATTGAAGCGCTTTTGACGAGCAAGCGGTAAATCAGCAAAGGTGAAGTCATTCAGTTTCGTTAGCTTCTTAAGTTCCCTTAACGTGAGTTCATTGTTAATAAATCTAGCCAGGGTACGGATGCGTTGTGAACCATCTATAATCTCTAAACGCGCTTCATTTTCCTTATCAGGGATGTCAGCAACGAAAATGTAAGGTATGGGTAAGCCTAAAAGTACGGACTCAATAAATTTTGATTGCCTTGCTTCATCCCAAGCCATTTCTCGCTGGTAATCTGGTATGAATAACTCATTAGTCTCGTCATACATTCCTTCTATGTATTTTTGAACAAGTATTTCGACTGGATACTCTTTTGTATCGTACTTAACGGGCTGCTGCTTCGTCCGAATTTCTGCCTCAGCAGCCTCTTTCTGTTCATCCGTGATCTCTAGTTTAGGTGGCATAATTTATACTTCAGGCAGCGGGTTTGACAATCAGAACGCAGTACATAAAAACACCAGTGTATTAACCTTCTGGCTCTATTATTCTTGCGAATACCATAATAGACTATGTTTCGCTTTTGCTACTTAATACAAGCAAGTCAGTTTCATCATTTGCCTTAGGATAGCCGAGCGCTCTACGTAACAACAATGCCAGCACAGACTAATGCTTGATTGGTGAGGATAATCTTTTCTTAGTTATTTTTCTGACGTAAACCGTGTAGTTTTTGAGCCAAGCACGCGAATAGATTAGATCGCGCCCTTTTTTCTTACACCAAAAAACAAAGTGAGCGCTCCTTAATTTCGCTTTTGGGGAGGATGCTTTTCCATAGCCGCAACTAGGTCATCAAGGCTGCATTGCAGAATCTCTGTCAGACGCTTGGTTTGGGTAAAGGTTAAGCGTGGCTCCTCTTCCTCTGTTGAAAGTTGCTTCCCTGTCGCCACGATGAGTTCATTAAGAGAGCATTGCAACCCATCCACCAGCTTCTTTGTCTGGGTCAAGGTCAAACATGGCTCGTGTTCTCCTCTCTCCCAAGCACTAACAGTCTTGATCGTCACGTCAAGAATATCAGCTAGCTTTCGCTGTGTCAGTCCAGCACGCTTTCTCAATTCCGCAAGTGTGAGTTGATATTCCTGGTTTTTTGGTTGATCCTCTTTCTCTTTTGTCATATTATAGGTTTGTGTACACGTAGCGTGTATAGAACCAGTTATCAGAAGCACGAAAAAAGGGCAGACAGCCTAAAAAGCCATCGTTTGGCTAGTTGGCTGCCCGGAATAGTTGTTTCTCAGAACAAAAAGTGTAACAGCCTATGCGACCAATATCGTTCGCCTTGGCAATCTTTGTCGTGTCCATAAAAGATTTATGACCTACTTTAACCAGCTGCATCCCTGGTGCATCATCCGCCCGATGCCTAACTTACAGTCAGTTGTCGTTGCCCGTTTTCGTCGTCGCAGCGACGCGCAAGCACATCTGCAAATTCTCCAGCGCATGGTTGCAGGCGCGACCTACGAAATCATCTTCGACGTGACACCAGAACCCGCCAACCAGACTAACGAGATGGAGTTAGCCCAACCCAATTCTCACCTCAACTGAAGCGAATATGACCATTTTGTTTCGCCGGATTAAACCTTTCAAGTTTCGGATCACTTTTGACCTAATTGCCAAATTTTTAGGCATTCCTCAATCCCAGATTGTACGTGCTGAATGCTGGCGTTATATATTGTTTGTTCATCGTAGCGATCGCGGCGGGCAATTCATTAGTTACCGCAAACTTGTTTTGTGGATACAAGCGATCGCGTCTTTAATTCACACTTGCACAACCCTGGAAGACTTGTGGCAAATGGGCTTGTGGGTTCGGCAGGAGTGCCAGAAATTTGATTATGACCAGCGGATCATTGATTACCTGCGCCGAATCTGGATTAAACGCAGAGACGCTCTCAGAAGCCCTGAACTAAAGCCCTGAATTAAAGTTGGAGGCTAAAAGCTCAAGTCCGTTTCAACGGACTGAAATGCTTGCTGTATATGAAATTTAACCTGTTTAACAGGTTTTAGCTTTGAGTCCTGAACTAAAGTTCGGACTCCTGGCGCCAGCGCCATTCCACCATAGCCAGCTTTCTCAAAATCAAGAAAATAGGGCATTTTACCGTATATAACCCTACAATCAGAGCTTCAACCTCCAGGCAGACGAAAGATGGCGTTTTTACCTTTAAAGTGCGTACTGGTGACTGCTATCTGTGAGGCATCATGCGATCGCGCCCAATTCTTCTACTTGGTTTAGTTCTTCTGGTGATAGGCTTCTTTGCTTATCAAATTGAGATAGGTATTCCTGCCACACCCAGCGTCTACAACACTTTTACACCCCTCACGAAGCCTGCACCGCAACAGATTGGTTCGTATGATGTTTTGGGGTATGTAATTGACAAAGAAGAGGCAGATAAGCTGCTGGAGACGGAGGAAGGGCGCAAGCAACTTTCACCGGAAAATGGCGCTGTTGCTGTCACAGAAGACTTAATTAACCTGGGACGCAAAGCTTTTTACGCAGAAACTTTTAAAGATCAAATCTTTCAAACGGATGTTGTCGGGGCGCTGAATGGGCCAATCAACCTCGTGACGATGACGAAAGCGATCGCGCGGCTGGGAGGAAAACATACCACTAACCTTCAGATTCCGATCGATAAAGATGTCACCATCGGCGGTAGAACTTTTAGATCAGGCACCTTGCTGAACACCGGGATGGACGTACCTACAGGTTCAATTCTGCCCTTGGGAATGCGTACCAGCATCGAGAAGGGTAAAGTGCGCGTGGGGATAACCTGCGCCTTGTGTCATACAGCAATAGATGGTAAAAGTGGGCGCGTTATCGAAGGTGCGCCAAACAACGATCTCAACACTGGCTTAGTGTTGGCTATGGCTACCAACTCAGCCGCGATGTTTCGCCAGACGGGTGTAAATCCTACCAAAATGCCAGTAGGCGATCGCACTTACATTAATGCTGATGGAGAAAAAGCACGTTTGCCAGATGCCAAAGCCCTAGAAGATGCCGTCGATGCCGATTTACTAACTTGGCCTCCCGGCAACTTTGATTCCACTGGCACCATGACCAACAATCCTTCCCAGATTCCATCCTCCTATACCCACGATGCTTGGCCTTATGGCTGGAGTGGACATTCTGCTGTCGGCTGGTTTCACGGACTGACCACCCTTAATAGCAACGTCCATGCTACCAACTCAGACGCGACAACCGGAGCTGATGGCAGTCAGCCGCTATTGGGTATTGACAAAGAGACTTATTTAGGGATTATTTTCCAAAATTCAGCAAATAAAGCTTTCCGGTTGCCAAAAGGGGCGAAACCATCCCAATTCTTTAACAAGATCGATCCGACACCGGGGGAACCGGGGATGAACGAGACGATTCGGATGCCAGAATACCCCAAAGGTTCTCTATTTATGCTGGACGGGTTAATGGCAAACTCACCAGGATACCCAGTAGGCGAACAACTCAACGGAATGTCAGCTTTTCAGAATACCTTGGCACCGCCACCCCTTCAAACTGCCAGCACAGAAACTTTAAAGCGCGGTGCGGCGATTTTCGCAAAAGCTAGTTGCGTTGAATGTCATAGCGGACGCTACTTCACTAACCATCAGGTAATTGCAGAGCAAGAGATTCGCACTCAGCCCTCACGAGGCCCCGCGCAGGCTCCTTTTGCCCGCATCTTAGTACCACCAAAAACTTATCCGAGTAATGTCCCCGTACCCTTGCCAACTGATCCGCCTGTGTTACCAGTGCCAACTGATATTACACCGCAGCGATCGCTTGAACTAGCCTTTGCCATCAACAACCCCAAAGGCGGTTACAAGGTGCCTAGTTTAATTGGTCTTGCCGTCACCGCGCCTTATCTGCACGATGGAGGTGTAGCAGCTTCTTCCCAAGCGCTGAAGCAAGATAAAAAAGGCTTTAGAATCGTCAAGCGTGACGAAATAGGCATGGCAGGCACGTTGCTTAAAGGCATTCAACCCGATCCTAGTGCAAGTTTGCGAGTGCTGTTAGATCGCAAATTGCGTAAGCAAACAGTTGCAGCTAACCGGGCTAATTCCGACTTAAAACAGTCGAATGTAGATGGTAGCGGACACAATTATTGGGTAGACAAAAGTGCTGGCTTTAATGCTCAAGATCAGACCGATTTAATTCAATTCCTGCTGTCGTTGGATGACGACCCAGAAGTTCTACCTGCTGACGTTATAGCGTCAAAAAATTAGCCATCTTCCACTCGCGTTCCCAGTCTCCGGCTGGGAATGCGTAATTGGGTCGATCGCCTCATATTATTCCACACTTTGACCGAAGAGAGAGCCTCCGCGAGTGCGTTCCCAAACAGAATTTTAAATAGGAGTTTTTACAATGAAATTGCAAGGCGTAATTCTAGATGTTGATGGTACGTTGGTTCTGAGCAATGATGCCCACGCCCAAGCTTGGGTTGAGGCATTTGCCGCGTATGGTTATGAAGTACCATTTGAGAAAGTTCGACCGCTTATTGGTATGGGTGGCGATAAAGTCATACCGCAAATGGTGGCAGAACTTAATGACGAAGAAGGTGATGGGAAAGCCATTTCTCAGAAGCGAAAAGAACTGATTATCGAAAAATTTTCACCGACTTTATCTCCAACACAGGGCGCAAGAGAACTGCTGTTAAAGATGCAGCAGGAAGGGTTGCAGCTAATTATCGCTACCTCGGCTACAAGTGAAGAACTTTCCCATTTATTAAAAGCTGCACAAGTTGATGACTTGCTTGATCAGGCGACAACATCCAGCGATGCAGAAGCTTCTAAACCAGCACCAGATATTGTGGAAGCAGCATTGAAGAAAATCCAGATGGAACCAACGCAGATGGTGATGATTGCGGATACGCCCTACGATATTGAATCCGCAAATAAAGCTGGTGTGGATGTAATTGCGTTGCGCTGTGGTGGCTTTGCTGATGAGCAATTCAAGAATGCGATCGCTATCTACGATCACCCAGCCGATTTGTTGGCAAATTATGACACTTCTCCCTTAAGCCAAACTGCTTAAAGTCTATTTTCTTCTCAAAGGTTCCCATGAAAAAAGGCAGTAACGCGATCGCGCTACTGCCTTTTTTTTTACCTACACCGCCTCATCAAAACCAACGTCTCAAATAGCGGCAAAGCTTTACCATCGGGTGTTTTCTTGGTCAGCCGGATCGCCATAGGGATCTTCGCTGGCGGGGCGAACATCACCAAACTGCCCGTAGGGATCTTGATCCGCCGGATCGCCGTAGGGATCTTGGCTGGCTGGGATAACATTGCCGAACTGTCCGTAGGGATCTTGATCCGCTGGATCGCCATAAGGATCTTGGCTGGCTGGGATAACATTGCCGAACTGTCCGTAGGGATCTTGATCTGCTGGATCGCCATAAGGATCTTGGCTGGCTGGGATAACATTGCCAAACTGATCCTGATAACTATCCTGATATGCCGGATCGCCGTAGGGATCTTCGCTAGCTGGACGTACCCGTTGATCGTAGTTTTCTACGTTTTGCTCATCGTTAGAGTCAGTAAAGACCTCGGTCAGCTTTCGGAAAAATCCATCTACCATGATCTATCTCCTTTCTCAAATTGTTGTGGAACGGGTGTGTAGAGGATATAAACCTATTCCACAACGCCGTTATGTTTCTGAATGTTTCTCGTTACCTTTCGGGCATTAGGCGCGATGCGATCGCGCTTTCCAATCTCAAAGTATTAGGGTTTACTGTGCTGGGGCTGGAATTGGTGGGGCTGAAGCTGCACCCGCCAGATCCGTGAGATCCCGGCCTGTGGCGCTGCCGTTATAGCCTTGGAAGTCACGGTACTGTCGCGCCTCCGCCTCCGGAACTTGAATCCCTTCAGGTGGCGGTGTTACCCAGTGAGCGCGATTCTGGGCATCGCGATAATAAATGCGCCCGTTCTTGGAAAGGTAATATTGCCCCTCGGGCCCTTGCTCTTGCTTGTTCTTATGCTTGTTGTAGAGATAGTAGAGTGCGGCTGCTCCCGCCAAAATCGCCACTTTCTGACCCGTTGACAATCCTTTTTTCTTCGCTTGGGGTTGGTTTGCAGGTGGAGGATTGTTAACAGTGCCAACACGGGTATCGTCAATAGGTGGAGGTGGGGCAGAACTCTGCGATTGTCCGCAGGCACCTATAAACGGAACCATAAGCAGCACTGAAAGCAGCAGCGCCATTGAGCGGGAAAATCTTTTACGCTGTCGGTCAATTTTATTCATTGAATTTCCTGTCCTCCCTCTGTTACAGGACGTTTTTTCCTAAAGTGATTTACGAACCTGCGCTGTTGTCAAAGCACATTGCTATTTAATTAATTTGCACAAGCGCCTTGGAAACAATGGTTTTGTAAATGATGTAGAACACCACAATTACACCCTTATTGTTTTCATTTAATAATGAGCAAATTTCTGAATAATTCCCTACAGCTTCAGATAGAAGTTTTATAAGTTACTTCATTCCAGAGGAATACTCACAAAGATGAGCCATAAATTATGGAAATATTTAATAGGTAGCAATACAAATAAAAGGCTTAGCTTATCTTCGAGGTGAAAGCTGAGTTTAAAAGATGCGATCGCTATCTATAAGGCAATACAGTCCAATTAAGAATAGTTACAAGCTTTCGATTTTTAACTTCTTCGTGAACCGTACTGATTTATAGCAGTCCTAAATGATTCTTGAAGGCAAAATCCCCGACTTCTTAGAAAAGTCGGGGATCTCAAGGGTTGGCTCACAACTGTGCCGAGGATTGTTACATCAGGAGCCAGCCGATCTATTGGCTCATTATCCCCAGCCTGTAGTTCGTTTCTAAGGCGACAGGCGCTCAATTACCCAGCTACCATCATCGCGAAGCTGGTAAAACAAGCGATCGTGCAGGCGACTCGGACGACCCTGCCAAAATTCGATCCCTGTTGGGATCACTCGATAGCCTCCCCAGTGCTGTGGTCTGGGAATCTCCTGGTTTTCAAATTTCCCTTTCAATTCTTCTAACCGTTGCTCAAGCACCTCGCGGCTGTCGATGACTTGACTTTGGTGCGAAGCCCAAGCACCCAGCTGACTTAAGAGCGGACGGCTGTGAAAATAGGTATCAGACTCTTCATCTGAAACCTTCTCTACCCGCCCTTCAATCCGCACCTGGCGTTCCAGTTCCGCCCACCAAAAAACTAACGATGCCCACGGATTTTCCTGAAGTTGCTGTGCTTTGTGACTCTCGTAATTACTGTAGAAGACGAAGCCTCGTTCGTCGAAGTCCTTGAGTAACACCATTCTGGCGCTTGGGTTGCCAACAGCCGTCGCCGTGGCAAGAGTCATCGCATTGGGTTCAGGCAGTTGGGCTTCTCGTGCCTGGTCAAACCACTTGCGAAATTGTTTGAAGGGATTGGGGTCAGCATCAGCTCGCTCAAGCCCGGATCTTTTGTAATCTTTACGCAGATCCGCTACACTTATATCCATTTTGGTTTCTCAATTAACTTCATTTCCTAATAGGTATTTTCTCGCAGCCCTTGACTCCAATTTTTTACCTTTTAAAAAAGATACCAATTTGCCGATAAGTCTATAAACTATAGACTGTCGATACCTCAGAGTCTAATATCTAGGCAGCTCTGGTGATAAAAGTGCCTCAGTGTGCAAATGCTACAGGTTTTTTCCCATGCGCCGTTCAGCCAATCTTCAACGCCTCCTACTTTTGGGTCTGAGCGGCCCAATCATCGCCCTAAATATCTGGGTTCTGTCCCAGATATTTCGCTATTTTGAGCATTTATTCGCAGTGCTAACCATCGCGGCGATTTTAGCGTTTTTACTCAACTATGCAGTCCGGATTTTCGAGCGGTTTCGGCTCAGTCGCGCTCAAGCGGTCATAGTCGTTTTGCTTTTGACTTTAACATTTTTGGCTGTCGTGGGCGTAACGCTGGTGCCAATTTTGGTTGATCAAAGCGTCCAACTGTTAAAAAATATACCAGATTGGTTACAAGAAAGTAATCAGAATTTAGATTATTTGGACACATGGGCAAAAAATCGGCGTTTGCCACTGGATCTCAAAGGATTTAGCCATCGCGTCAGCGTTCGTGTTGAAAATCAAGTGCAAGCATTAGCTGGTCAGGCGTTTGGAGTTGCCTTGGGAACGGTGTCGGGATTAATAGATGTGGTGTTCGTGGTGGTTTTGGCATTTTATATGCTGCTTTATGGCGATCGCTTATGGTTCGGTGTGATTAATCTATTACCATCTCAAATCGGGCTACCCTTAAGCGAATCTCTGCGGCTGAATTTTCAGAACTATTTTCTTACCCAACTCATTCTAGGGTTATTCATGGTAGCAACACTGACCCCAATTTTTTTGATTTTGAAGATACCATATGCCCTATTGTTTGGCTTGCTAATTGGTGTTGCCGAATTGATTCCTTTTATCGGTGCTACTTTGGGAATTGGTTTAGTAACAATTCTGGTCATGCTGCAAGATTTTTGGTTAGCCATTCGCGTATTGAGTGCAGCTATCTTCATGCAGCAGATAAAAGATAATTTCTTGGCTCCTAAATTGATGGGCGATTTTACCGGACTTAATCCAATTTGGATTTTCATTGCTTTATTGATGGGAGGTCAAATAGCTGGACTATTAGGTGTAATTTTATCAGTACCTCTTGCTGGAACTATTAAAGACACTATTGATACTATTCGCAGCTTGCGTCAGCCCCCAGTTGTAACGACCGAGGCATACACCGAACCCCAAGATACTTAAATGATGGGATGTATAAAAAATAATCAAAGTCTAGCAATCTTAATCTATTTATAAAACTCTCTTTCTTCTCTTCCTCTGTGTCTGGGAGGTGTTCCAAAAAAGGTATATAGCAATCCTATTTGAGTTGTGAGCCAGCCCTTCGCCCTTCAGATACCCGACTTTAAGAAGTCGGGTATCTCGCCTTCACGAATCATTTAAGATTTCCACAAAACGTCTTTATCAAGTTCCAAAAGCACGTAAAACTCGAAAAATATTTGAAAAATCATCTGTCCACACAGGTACTTGTTTTGTTTGCGGAATCGGTTGCCAGCGCGAATCATTAATCAGATCGCCAAAATTTCTTTCATTATGGGCAAATAACACCCAATGAGAAGGCGATTTACCGATTTCTCGCTCATATTCAGAAATATTCACTTCTTTCTGCCTCAGAGTGGATAATCCTAAATCTTGCGCTAAAGCACCTAAAACAGGCTCTAAGTTTAAAAATCTGTTAGAAATATTAATAACAATTAAACCGTCTTGTGTTAATTTGCTCAAGTAAAGCTGAATAGCTTCCCGCGTTATTAAGTGAATTGGGACTGAATCAGAGCTAAAAGCATCCATGAAAATTAAATCATAGGTATTATCTGAAGCTTCTAAAAATCGCGAACGAGCATCGCCTAAAACAACAGATAATGGAGCTTTTGAATCTTTCAAAAATGTGAAATAACGAGTGTCGCGAGCCAGCTTTTCAACAGTGGGATCTATTTCGTAGAATGTCCATTGTTGCTCTGGTTCTGAATAAGCAGCAAGTGTCCCTACGCCTAATCCCAAAACGGCAACGCGAGAGGAATGTTTATTAGTATTAAAAAACTTAAATAATTGTCCAATTGGCCCACTGGGATGAAAATAAGTTAAGGGTTCGTGGCGGCGTTCTGGTGTTAAACTTTGTTTTCCGTGCAAAATCCTGCCATGCAGCAGACTATGATAGTCTCCGCGTCTATCATTTAAGACGCGGTAAACACCGAAAAAACTGCGTTCTGTGTCGAGTACACCACCCAGGCTTCCTATAGAAAATTGACTGATAAGGAAAATTAAAAATAAGCCGATTATAAGGCGAATGGGGTGTAAATTGAAAGAGTAAAATATAATAATAAGTAGGCTAAACGCCAGAAAATTTCCTATCAAATTGCTAGTTAAATGATTTCCCGAAAACCCGACGAGTAAAGTGCCAATTAAAAGACCGAGGCTAATAGGGAAGGTGAAGCGCCGCTGTAAGCTGGAGAAAGAATCGTCTGCATCTTTTGGAGTTTGCCATAGTAGCAAACTGAGGATCATAATCAGAGGGTACTCTAAGACAGATTGAAACAGCAACGGGGCTGCGATCGCGTTGAACAATCCGCCAAGTACGCCCCCAACAGAAATCCATAAATAAAAGTTAGTTAAATACTTCGTACTAGGGCGACTTCTAGCCAATTCTCCATGAAAAACACAAGCAGCCACAAAAAATCCCAGCAAATGCAAGGGAAATAAAACCCAAATCGGCTGCATTACTTGAATCAAAAATAAAATAGTTAGTACAGTTAAAAATACAGGCAAAATTGCCCCAAAAAGATTGTGCGGTAGTCTTGGTTTTCGGGCGAAAGTCAAAATAAAAGTTAACAGATAAATTGCTAAGGGAATAGCCCACAAAAGCGGAATTGCGGCAATGTCTGTTGTTAGATAGGTCGTGACTCCTAAAAGTAAGCTGGAAGGCAGAAAAGAAAGTAATACCCACTGAGTTTGTTGTTGAATAGTGGGAGGTAGGAAAGAGTTAGGAGTTATGAATTTTGAGTTTTGAGCTAAATTATTTAACTCTTCCTCTTCACTTTTACCTTTTTCTGTTCCCCATCCCCTCCACGGGGGGAAAGATAAGGGTATTTTATTGCTGATGGGTTGGGGGGATGGTCTGTCACCTTCTTCAGGTGATCGCCACAAGAATACTGCACAAACTAGCGTTGATAAAGCCAGTAATCCGTAAGCAATCGCCCATAACCAACTTTGCTGTGTTAAAGAAAAATTTGGCTCAATTAAGATAGGGTAACTCAGAACTCCTAACATACTGCCAAGGTTACTGGCAGTATATAGAAAATAAGGGTCGGAACTGGCTGGATGTCCTGTATCAGCAAACCATTTTTGCACTAGAGGTGCAGAAGTAGCAACAACAAAAAATGGTAATCCGACAGAGAAAAGCAGCAAAGCTAATAACCAAGGAATAGGATTAGCCTCTTGAGGAGGAACCCAACTCTTAGCCACAGAAATCGGTAAAAATCCGAGCGGAACTAAGAGTAAAATACTATGAATGATGGCTTGGCGACGAACGCTAAACCAACTTGTTGTTAGGTGGGAGTATCCATAACCAAGCAATAAAGCGGCTTGGAAAAAAAATAAACAAGTGTTCCATACTGAGGGGGCACCGCCTAATAAAGGTAGAATCATTTTTGCTACCATCAACTGCACCCAGAAAAGTAGAAAAGCACTGATAAAAAGGGTAAAAGAAAAAAGAAATATCATGTCTCCAAACGAAGTATTGAAAAGTGTTTCAGACGCGATTAAGTACGTTTATAGAAGAAAAGTCCGCGACCCAAGGAAATAACTCTGTCCTATCGCTTGTCTTTAATGTAAATAATTTTGAGATACTTTGCATCTGCATCTTGTTTCTTTTTTCCAAGGAGTCCTATGATAAAATCACTAGGTTCGTCCTCTTCAAATTCATCGGGACTCACATAGCTAAGCATATCAGGATGATCTCCTGTAACAACCCAGCCTGGACAATTTAGGAGGTTGATAACTATAAAATTTCCACTACAACTGCCATAATAAACTGGCCCCCACTCTGACATAATCGCTTTTGCCTGAGTTGCTAGATCCTGTTGGGGTTCTGTGAGAATCAGACAAGTTCCATTTTCAAACAGAACCCAGGTTTTCTGTTCGCATTGAATAATAGTTTGCCACGTATTGATCAGAGACGCTATGTTTTTTGGCTCGCTCATGGTGTGCACTCTCTTGCAGTGAAATTGTCAGCATCTCTTCGTTTGAGTGCGATCGCGTCCTCGCTACTCCTTATTCCCGACATCCCACATAACCCAAGAACGCAGTTCTCGCGTGTCTAGTTGAGGTGTTACGCGAGTACCACCGCTTCTTTCATCAATGTAACGCAGCTTATGCTAGCAACCGATAAAAGCCACCAATCCGTTCATTACATCAGTTTCCTCAATCTGGCCTGATGCCAAATATGCCTCTAGCAAAGCATCGTTTTTCCAATCTTCAACAAAGGTAAAATCGGTCACATCATTACAATTTTGTAACAGTTCGTAACTGATGCAACCATTTTCTTTTCGCCTCGGCTCAATTTACTCCATAAGCGCCAATTTCACTTCTTCATTGTGTTGAGAAGGGCGACAACACGAGGCACTATGCAAACGGTTGTTTTAGATGCTAACTTTTTTATTCTCCTGTTTAAAGAAAGCTTTTTCAAGTTTTCCACAGACTCAGAATTCGCGGACTAGACAAGACAATGATTTTGGATTACTTAAGCGTAGAAGTCTGGCAGTTATCGCGTCTCTAGTTGATAACTAAGTATTGCACCTTAAAGTGCATTTCTAGCCAAAAGTCTACAAATCTATTAATTATTTTATAAATTGTAAAGCGGGTTCTGGTTTCATATCAAAACCTTCCAGAAATCCTCGTCGGGCGTGCGATCGCATATTCTTATCGCACAATTCCATCAAACAAACCAATTCATCCCCTTTATAATACTCCGGATTGCGCTGTAAAAAGTAATTTATATCCGGTTTATTGGTAAATCCCTCCTTAATCTCAGCCCAGCTTCCTCGCAAATGTCCCTGCGACGTGGGGAATCTAATTAATCCAGTTTGGGGATTGTAGTAGTTGCCGAATTTTCTCTTAGCTAGGTAATCCATCAACGCCTGATACTTTTCTGGCGTGGGATATCGCCAAGTTGGATAAAAAGTTTTGGCAAATACTGGCAGGTAGCGATAAGTACGATAGCCCTTGACTATCAGAAACCAGTATAAAGGTTGTTCTGGGGCTTCGGCTTTAATCTGCCCAGCCAGACGACACCATGCCAAAGATAGGGTTTGCTCTCCCCAATATTCATGATTAATAATTGTATCACCGGAAAAAATAGCTTGTTGTGGTTCCTCAAATTCAAATTTAAGAACAGCTACTGTAGAAAAACCCTGAATTTTTTCAGTGTCATCTTTCAGGAGAATTACATAATCTTTTTGAGTTAAATCTTTGTAAAACATATCCCGATTTGTGCTATCATAATACTGACAATACAAATCATACATAGAATTAATTAAAGTTTCTGGGAGTTGGTTTAGGCGGAGAACTTCAGATCTTAGCCGATTCATAAATCTATTTTTGAGTTAATAACAACTACTTAATAAGTAGACCGCTTTTAATAGCCCAAGTTCCTAGCCGAATCTCAAAAGGCGCAAATTAGGCGATCGCGTATATGCGATAATCTGCCTGTAGCTACATGAAAATGCTGCGACATAAGAGGTAAGCAAGACAGCAGCATTGCTTCAGCAACAGAAAGATTTCATCTGAGTGCAACACCAATGTCACAAGTACGTCATATCAGGTGTCTACAGTGAGAAGAGTAGAGAGGTGAAGGTTCTCTTCTCTATAGGTGAATCTAGATAGCGTCTTTACGCGGACGCGGTTGGGTAACAAGCGTACTAAGTTTTAACTTCCTTGTGACAGGTGTTTCAAATGCAAAGCAGACAGCAAGATAGAGATAAAAATTCCGGGCGATTTGACGCTTCAGCTTCCAAACCCTGGCAAAAGACAGCAACCTATCTGTCGCTGGTGCTGTTGGGAGCAGGTGTCACTTTTTCAGGCAACTATCTAGTAACTAAGGGCGTGGGGACCGAACCCCTACAAGCATCTCCCCTTCCAGAGAGTCTCACAGCTCAGGCATTACCAGGAAATACAGATACAAACTTTGTTACAGATGTTGTTGAAAGGGTGGGGCCAGCCGTAGTGCGGATTAATTCTTCCCGTACAGTAAGCAGACAGATTCCCGATGCCTTCAACGATCCTACCTTCCGGCGATTCTTTGGCGGGCAATTACCCAGTGGCCCCCAAGAAAGAGTAGAACGGGGTACTGGCTCTGGATTTATTATCAACACTGATGGTCAAATTCTCACCAATGCCCATGTGGTAGATGGTGCTGACACTGTAAACGTTATCCTCAAGGATGGGCGCACCTTTAAAGGTAAGGTGATGGGAACTGACCCAGTAACAGATGTGGCTGTGGTTAAGATTCAGGCTGATAATTTGCCGACAGTGCGTTTAGGTAATTCCGAGCAATTGCGGCCTGGGGAATGGGCGATCGCTATCGGTAATCCCCTTGGTCTTGATAATACCGTTACTACGGGCATCATTAGCGCCACCGGACGTTCTAGCTCCCAAGTTGGCGTTCCCGATAAGCGGGTAAACTTCATTCAAACTGATGCGGCGATTAATCCGGGTAACTCTGGCGGGCCATTGCTGAACGCCAGAGGTGAGGTAATTGGGATGAATACAGCCATTATCCAGGGCGCTCAAGGACTTGGTTTCTCAATTCCCATCAACACCGCTCAACGCATTGCTAACCAGCTGGTGACTACAGGTAAGGTGGAACATCCTTATTTAGGCGTTCAGATGACGACGCTTACCCCTGACGTGAGACAGCAAATTAATGAAGATGCCAATAGTGGCTTGAGCGTAGATGCAGATCGAGGTGTCCTCGTTCTTCGAGTTATGCGAAATTCCCCAGCTGCTAAGGCGGGGTTACGCCCTGGAGATGTGATTCAAAAAATCAATGGGCAAGCGATCGCAAACTCAGAAAGCGTACAACAGCAAGTAGAAAAGACTCAAGTAGGCAGCAATTTACAGCTAGAGTTACGTCGGAATGGGCAAAATCTCAACGTACCTATCCAAACCGCTGCGCTTCCGGTTGAGCGTTAGTAGGCTGTAGCCTTCCATAAGGTGAGTAAGACAGCTGACTGCCTGACAGAAGTAGGTGAAAGCCAATAGCCGCGGGGAATTTGTGAAAAAGGGTAGAGGGACATGAGAGGCTAGAGTTACCACACAACAGCCATCTATTCATGACAA
>NZ_JAMPKJ010000064.1 GCF_039962115.1 Funiculus sociatus GB2-C1
ATCGTTGAAGATTTAATGAGATTAAATCGCAATAAATTAGAGCATTATTTACGAGGGATGAGGGCTATGAAGCTCATTGTATCAACGTTTTAGCTTTCATGTCGCCCCCTCAGCAATCATATAGGAGCTATTTGGTATTTTATTCATGAATATAACGCCAGTTTATCTATAGAATGAAAAACTGGCGTTATCATTACTATGCAGGACTACCAAAATAGGAAGAATACGACGTAAGAGAGTTTCAACTCTATCGTAATGCAAGCACTAGAGCAAAGATATAGAATTTAAAAAGATGAAACGCCAGAGTAATTCGTAGAGTGTCATGCTGCAAGAATACGAAATAGCCGATTTGTGGTTGAATGACTTAAAAAACAAGGAAGTAGCCGATGTTATAAAGCGCTTCATTGCTGACTTATATTTTAGTTTGAACCTTGAAAATCTCTCAGATTGTATTGAAATTCGCGAGGACAATTCAATCAACCTTATTTTAGGGATTTTTAACTTGTCTAACGTTGAGCCTTTTGAAGAACTAGAGACGGAGCGTGGAGAAATAATCTTTTTACATTCTCCTGAAATAGAGGTTTATATATCTAATGTTCTAGAAAGGGATCTAGAACAGAGATTTCAACAAGCAGGACTAGATTATATTGTGGTTTCCAATGCTTCCGTTGAGGAAGAATGGGGTGAATCAGTTTGCTGGGGGTTAAGTCTATCGATTTACTCAAGACAAGGTTATGAGGAGGAAGAAATTGAAAGGGCTAGGAAAGCTGAGCAAAAAGCTTTAGCATGACAAGCAGTTTTAAAAGCGAAAGGAAGGCGTTCTCGCAAACGCACTTTAGATAATCTGGTTGTTTCGAGCGTGGTTTATCAAACTAAATTCTTTAAGATTAAACAGCTTCTTTACAAGCTGGAAGTGGAATGTTTGGTAGTATTCCTTCAATCTAAAGGATGGCAGTCAATCGCTCGAAAATTGGTTTCAGCTGGCGGTCAGAAAAACCAGAAGCGTTGGTACTTTGAGTCCTTAGCCGAAGCGCAAGCTTTTGTTGAAAACTTTGATAAGTAAAAAGAATTTGCGATAAAAAAGCCTCTGGCGTTGAAACCAAGGGTGGATAAGATTGCTTGATAGCGCATCTCTGCATTTAATTTTAGTTTAAACCTTTGACTCACTCAATCATCGTCCTTGCAAAATCTAATAACTGGTCTGCATTCCATTCATCTATCTCTACTGACAGATTTTCAATCGTTGCAACGTGCGAACTATCGAGCAGTGCGCCAGAGAAATTAAGGCGATTTCTTCTATGAGGGATTGCGATTCGGTCATCTAGGTTTGAATTTGCCAGCATGGATAAACAAAGGTAATCGCGCTTACTTAAGGTGGGGGTAATTTATTTATTGCTCGTCGCACTCAACCTTACCCAAATTCCAAGCACAGCACCTAATGTTTAAACGTTTTATATTTTCCAACTTTACAGATAATATGCCGCCATTGTCTGAAGCTTTCAAGCCATCAAATTGGGGCGGGTCTAGAAAATCTATTTCTACATGATCATACTAATTTATTCCGACATCCCGATTTCTTTTGGGAAAAAGTAGATAGAAGGCTCCAAATGCCAGTAGGCTTAGGGGCGACATCGGTTCGTGAACAGGAGTTGGAGGTGCGATGGATAACCGTGGAGGTCCAAGTTCGGAGTCTTCATCTCCATCAATTAATAAGCAATTACTAAGGAGTATTTCAAACAAAGAGCCGCCACAGATGGTATATCGGTCGCTAGTTGCTGTAGAAAGCCGAACCCCCAAAAAAGGATTGCCTGTTGCTAAAGTACTGATTACCAGATCGGTTATATCAATACTTACAATGTTTAGTGAACTACTGGCTTCAAAGGTTGTAAAAAAAGAGCCAGCAAAGAAATCATTGGGACTAACAATCCCATCCCCAGTAAATGTGAATACATCAAGAAAACCTAGAGAACCTTCCTCATCAATATTGCCCGCTTCGAGACGCAATTTTACTGAAGAAAATTCATTCAAAGCTAACTGGCTTATATTGTATTCAAATACACTTCTGTCTTCAGAATCAACTACTTTGTTTACAGCCAAAAAGTCAAGTAATAGAGGTTCCTCAAAGGGGAAAAAACGAAGTCCTCTTGCGTCAGAAGGGAAAATATCAAAGGCTTGAACGCTTGAGAGATTAGTTAAAGAGAAAACCCCTAAGCTCAGTGCAGCACTAGCGGCGGTAAATGCCACTTTTTGATAAATGTTGGTCATATCAGAACCCTGTAAACTCTTCTACCCTTGACTTTAGTTCTCATCCAGGCTTTTAATATGAAAAGTTGATGAAGCCAGTCCGAACTTATGTAATTAGCGTAAAGTTGGGATAGCGAAAGGTGAGACATATACAGTTAAAAGTACCTAATTCTCAAGGCATCTAACCACCGTTACAGCACAGATTGAAGCATTATTTTTATCCTAATTAGCTGGTAGGCTCGGTCGGTGTACTCCAATAATAGTTACAGCTCAAGCAATTCCATCTTTGCTTTTTATACTTCAACCCTTTGCTATGAACCTTTACTCCTCCACAAGCTGGGCATGACGGTTTAATTAGGTTGGACTGTTGAGATGATTTTGTTTCCAGCGCTAACTTTCAATTAGCTGAGGCATCTCGTTAAGTTCGTCATTCTGAGCTGCAATTATCTGTTGAGCCATATCTAGATGTTAATTACAAATTGATTAACGCTGGTATCCTGCTCAGATGCCGCCACCTTGACAGCCTTATATAAATCTTTATGCCTATCCAGCCGCAGGTTTAGCTGAATCCTCTCTTTACCATTGCTCATACTATTTTTCTTGTGCTAGACAGCAACTAGACAATAGCTACCACAGAGTCTAGCCAAATGTCTAGAAATGTTTAGCTTTTGTCTAGTTTAAATGCCTAGCTAATTACCTAGACACTCAGCATTGATTTAGCAAAAACAGAAATTCTGTTGAGTAAATTGTTTTAGTTAAAGACCTCTCTAGTTGGGACAAAACTAGCTTATGCCAAGCTGCGCCAAGTGGAGGTGAGTTCTTATCGCTCCCTTGTCTCCATCTGGCTATGTTGATTTTTTTTATCAATACTTTCGATAGGAGCTGAGAGAGGATTTTCCTGTAATCCCGAATATATAATTTTCCCGACCTGCCCGACAATTGGGGATAGCATTGATAGCGTTGCAGCGGCTCCGAAAATTTGTTCGTTTTTAGCTTCCAGATAAGGGGGTTTGAGTAGCAGTTGAGCATGAGCAACAGCTATACGTTACTTAACGTATCCCTCTTCTGTCACTCTCCGGGAAGGCAATCTCCACAAGCCTTATCAGTCAATCAATACAAGCTATCCTATTAGAAAAAGTTGGTGGCTGTATTTGTTGTTAGAAAAAAATCTGGCGATCGCTTAATATACAAAGGCTCTAGAGTTCAGAAATGGCAAATGTTTTCGGAGAGTGACAGAAGAGGGGTATAGCTGTTGCCACAAAGGTCAGGACATATCTAACGACTGAAACGACCACACACTAGTAATGAACCTTCTGCCTTTTGCTATATCTAGTCACGGGTACCAAATTGCTGTCTGTCGCACTGCCTCTGAGGAATTGAAGCAGCTAGGGGTGCGGGTTGAGGAGGGGATTGATATTACTTCTGATGCTTCGGTGGCAGATTGACGTGATCGCTGGGGTGATACTGCGATTGATGTTCTGATTAACAATGTGGGAATTTTGAAGCCGGTCACGCTGGAAGATTTTAATTTTGAGAGCATTTGGGAGCAGTTTGAGGTGAATGGTCTGGGTCTTTTACGAGTGAGTCAGGCGCTATTGCCATTTCTCAAAGTAGGCTCCAAGATGGTGTTGATGACGAGTCGGATGGAATCGATCGCAGACAATACCTCTGGCAGTTCCTATGGCTACCGGATGTCTAAAGTAGTGTTGTCGATGGCAAGCAAATCACAGGCTCATAACCTCAAATCGTGTGCGCTCGCGGCAGCTATGTTTGTCCACAAGCCAGGAATAAAAGTTTGAACTATCAAGAACAAAAACTTTACTCTCAGGAGTCAGACAAGAGAATTTGTACTCCTGTGGAATTAGCTGTAGCTACGCCACATCATCGCTATCTCAAAACTGTTTCAATCAAGGAAGAACTAACATGACTGGCGTTAAAACCTCTACTTCAAAGAAGCTGATTGTAACAATGGCGATCGCCATTGCCTCAATCGGAATGACGAGCTGTGTTAAATCAGAGAATTATGGCTCTAAGGAAGCTCAATCAAATACTGTTGATCAAGTTAAATCCAATGATTCGGGAAATTCACAAGATAATTTCGTAGCTAAGGCTGACGAAACTAAACAAACCTCACGCGAACAACCTGGCATTGGCACAGTTAAAAATATGGTAATGGGAGATTTGATGTGCTATGTCACGTTAGTAGATGAAAACGCAATCCAGCATGAGGTTGGTGCCGATTTTGAGATATGTGCAAGCCCAAATACTTTCTTAAATCAGAAAGTTCGCGTTTCTTATGAACTCGTTTCAATCAATGATTGCCAAAGTGCTGAACCCTGTGGCAAAACCCGAAAGGAATCCATCATTACAAAAATGGAAATCATTGAGCAGGGAAACCCTAACAACTAACTGACAAACTCTCAGTAATGATGAATGGGCAATCACCAGACAAAATGCTGCATTGAGGCAATCTGATGGCGACTTATCTGATTACAGGGGCAAATCGCGGTATTGGTTACGAATACTGCGGTCAGCTTCGACAACGGGGAGATACGGCGATCGCAGTCTGTCGCACTGCCGAGAGTGCAACATAACTGAAACTTGTGTTGAGCGAACGCATCCCATGAAACAATACTTGCTAGAAGAACTTTCCGAGCAAGTAATGAGCGATGAGTGACTCCCCAATAATGACTTCTACCCCAGAGTCGTCAGAGTTAGTACTGACTGTGCCACTACCCTTGACCCGACACCCGGCGCACGTCTATCTCACGTCTTTGGGGCAGGGGTCTCGTCCGACGATGCGGGGTTCTCTCAACGCGATCGCGTCAATGTTAACTGCTGGAGAGTGTGATGCGATGACGCTCGATTGGTCTAAGTTGCACTACCACCATACAGCAGCGGTCAGGGCTGTATTAATGGAGAAGTATAGTCCCGCCACGACCAACAAAATGCTCACGGCGTTGAAAAGAGTGTTGCAGGAGGCGCTCAAGTTGGAGTTAATTTCTGAAAAAAACTATAAGGGGGCGACTGACCTCCGACCGGTTCCCGGTAGCAAAGGTTTGAAAGGTCGTGCCTTGAGTCGGGACGAAATTGCGGCTCTTGTTAAGGTCTGCCAAAACGATGCCACTCCCACTGGGGTAAGGGACGCGGCGTTGATTGCCATCTTACGGGGTTCTGGAGTGCGTCGGAGGGAGTTAGTCAATTTGGATAAGAGTGATTTTGAAGAGTCAACGGGAGCGATTGAAGTTCGCGAGGGGAAGGGAGGGAAAGACCGGACAGTATATCTGTCTTCTCAGGCAATTCGGGTGGTGTTAAATTGGCTAGCGGTTCGGGGGGACCCTCCTGGACCACTATTGTGTCCGGTGAATAAAGGCAAGCGAGTCACCATCAGACGCCTTACCTCTCAGGCGGTGTTATTCATCTTGCAAAAGCGGGGAGAAGAGGCGGGTGTTGCATCTTTTAGTACGCACGATTTCAGGAGAACGTTTATCTCTGACTTATTGGATGCGGGTGTGGATTTGGTAACGGTTCAACGCCTCGCGGGACACTCCGACCCCAGTACCAGTTCTCGCTACGACCGAAGACCCGAAGCGGTGAAGCGTCAGGCGGTGGAACTTTTGGACTTGCCGGGGCTTTCTGAATAGTCAATTATGGTAAAATTGGAGACAAAGTTGTTGTCATGAGCAAGCTTAACGTATCGGCTCGCAGACTAAATGAAGTTTGTACGACTTTCGTGAAATTTTAGCGACCGAATTCGATATCACGAAATGAACTGGCTGATATCTGAATCGACCAATAAGCTGACCCCACCTACGGCGTATTCATTATACAGATTACCGTCCAAGGTCTGCGTACCACTCTCCTTCCAGCCCTGACCAAGAGAAACTACGACATCGCTAGTATTGCCGAGGATAGCTAACTGATTAGTATCTGAGAGGGCCAGTACATCCAGCTTGTTAAAGGCAAGGGCGTTGCTGCCAGAGTCATTGAGGTCAATTTGCTCAATGCCTGTAATGCGGTTGTTGGCGATCGCCTTTAGGTCGAAAAACATCCCACTACCATCGACGCGCAGGGTGTCAGTCCCGCTGCCGCCTTTGATGCGGTTGAAGTTGAGGTCACTAATTGCAATTACGTCATCCCCAGCACCCGCGTAGAGGATATCGCTGCCGCCATTGCCAATTAGGGTGTCATTGCCCTGACCCGCTACGATAACATCTGTCGCCGCAGTACCAGTAAGCAAGTCATCGCCTGTAGCCCCTTGGTTGGTAACAGCACCTGTAAAGTCACCACCATACACTACGTAAGACTGTCCAGAGTTGTCCTGGATGTTGCCGTTTGGGTCAGTAAAGGGAGTTCCAACCATCACATCGTCGAATCCATCACCGTTGACATCCCCCGCACCACTAACAGAATCACTGGAGAGATAGTCCTTTTCCAGAGCAAAACCCCCAATACCTGCCGCCACATCACTCAACTCCACGGCTGCGCTGTCAGTCTTGCCGAACACAACATAGGATTTGAACGTAGGAACTGGTTCAGGACTAGCGATCGCAGCAAGCACACCTATAGCCGTAATAGGATTGGTGCCAACAATCAAGTCGTCAAGTCCGTCGCCGTTAACATCCCCTGCACGGCTCACTGAACCGCCAGAAATACTCGATTGTCCCTCCCCGTTGAGGACAAAGCCACCGTTACCGGCTGCTACATCGCTCAGGTTTACAGCATTGTTATCGGTCTTACCAAACACCACGTAAGACTTACCAGAGCTATTGCCGTTTGAGTCAGCACCGTCAGCACCAACAATTAGGTCAGCCAAGCCATCCCCATTGACATCTCCAGCGCTGCTGACTGAAATACCAGCCTCGTCATAAGCTGCCTCACCGTTGAGGACAAAGCCACCCATACCGTTCGCCGCGTCACTCAAGGAAACTGCCGTGCCATCCGTCTTACCAAACACCACGTAGGACTTGCCAGAGGATTCTCCATTGGGGTCGGCAGCGCTAGCACCAACAATCAGGTCAGCAAGACCATCCCCATTGACATCCCCAGCATCACTGACAGGAAAACCAGCACCATCATCTTCCGCCTCACCGTTGATAGCAAAGCCGCCTGTTCCTGCTCTTACATCACTCAGCTCTACTGAACTATTATCCGCCTTGCCAAATACCACGTAAGACCCGCCAATAATCAAGTCAGCCAGACCATCACCATTGACATCCCCAGCACCACTGACGGAAAAACCAGCACCATAACCTTCCGCCTCACCGTTGATAGCAAAGCCACCGATGCCTATTGCTACGTCACTCAACTCGACCGCCGTGCTGTCAGCCTTGCCAAACACCACGTAAGATTTGCCCGAAGATTCTCCATTAGGGTCGGCTCCAAAAGCGCCAACAATCAAGTCATCTTTTCCATCACCGTTAACATCCCCAGCACCACTAACTGAAAAACCGGAGTTGTCACCTGCTGCTTCGCCGTTGATGGTAAAGCCGCCGATACCAGAAGTTACCTCACTCAGGTTGACTGCACTGCTGTCAGTCTTACCAAACACAACATAGGATTTGCCAGGATTCCCAGAAAAGAGACTACCACCACTGCCCACAATCAAGTCAGCCAGACCATCACCATTGACATCCCCTGCATTGCTAACTGACCAACCGGAATAGTCACCTGCTGCCTCACCGTTGATCACAAAGCCACTGGTGTTAGTATTCAAAGCGACATCGCTCAACTCCACTGTTGAGTTGACACTTAGACTAGCTGTTGCGGTGACGCTGCCATCGATACTATCATTCACGGTATAGTCAAATGTGGCGACTCCCACGAATCCCGGATCTGCCTGAAAGGTAACGACCCCATCGACTAGGGATACCGTACCGCCAACTGCATTGGACACTTCAGTCACCGTTAGCACATTGTCCGGGTTCCACTTCAAGAGTTCGGCTGCGGGAATAACTAGTGGCTTTCTGAGTAACACTGACCCCAGAATATCTTCATTAGCTACAGGTTCACTGGCGAGGAAGTCACCACCAAATACTACGTAAGACTTACCAGAACTACTCCCGTTCGGGTCAGCACCAGCAGCACCAACTATCAGGTCATCGAAGCCATCGTTATTAACATCGCCTGCACCACTAACTGAACGACCGGACTGATCATTTTCTGCTTCACCGTTGAGGGCAAAGCCGCCAATTCCTGCTGCCATGTTACTCAGTTCTACAGCTGTGCCGTCAGCTTTGCCAAAGACTACATAGGACTTGCCAGAGTAATTCCCGTTGGGATCGGCACCAGCAGCACCAACAATTAAGTCATCTTTTCCATCACCGTTGAGATCTCCTGCACTACTGACCGAAATACCACTACCATTACCTTGTGCCTCGCCATTGATAGCAAAGCCACCTGTACCTACTGCTACATCATTCAACTCTATGGCTGTACCGTCAGCCTTGCCAAAGACCACGTAGGACTTGCCAGATCCAGAGCCGTTGGGATATGCCGACCTAGACCCAACAATTAAGTCATCAAAGCCATCGCCATTAACATCTCCAGCACTGCTGACTGAAAAATCACTAAGAACAATGGGACGATAACCATCACCTTGTGCTTCACCATTGATGACAAAGCCGCCGCTACCTGCTGCTACGTCACTTAAGGTAACTGCCGTACCGTCAGCCTTACCAAACACAACGTAGGACTGACCAGAATTGCTGCCATCGGGCTGGGTCAAGCGATCGCCAATAATTAGGTCATCAAAACCATCACCATTGACATCCCCTGCACGGCTGACTGAACGACCGGAGCCGCTAATCACAAAACCGCCAGTGCCTGCTGCTACATCAGTTAAGGCAACTGTCGTGCCATCTGCCTTGCCAAACACGACGTAAGATTTCTGGACAGAGGAAGTACCAATAATCAAGTCATCGAATCCATCACCGTTGACATCTCCTGCATCGCTGACTGAAAAACCGGAGCGGTTATTTCGTGCTTCACCCTCGATCGCAAATCCGCCGATACCAGAGGCTACATCACCCAGGTTCAGAGCTGTGTTGTCTGCTTTGCCAAACACAACATAGGACTTACCGGAGCTTAACCCGTTCGGGTCGGCAGTAGGAGCGCCAATAATTAAGTCATCAAGTCCATCGCCATTGACATCTCCTGCACTGCTGACTGAAGTACCGGAACCATCTCCAGCTACCTCGCCGTTGATGGCAAAACCACCGATACCAGAAGCCACATCGCTCAGGGAAACTGTCGTGCCATCAGCTTTACCAAATACCACGTAAGACTTGCCAGAACCACTCCCGTTGGGGTCAGAACCGGACGCCCCAATAATTAAGTCATCGAATCCATCACCGTTGACATCTCCGGCATTGCTAACTGAAATACCGGAGCGATCGCCTGCTGCCTCACCATTGATGGCAAAACCCCGATTATCAGTATCTAAGGCAATATTGCTCAACTCCACCGCAGACAAACGAGGGACACCAAAGTAAGACTGATTGAGATCTAGCCCCGTTACACCTTGGACAATAGCAATTAGCTCATCCGGTTCATCCCCTGGCTTATCCAAGAAAATTGCCGTTCCATCTGGCAGTCCCTCTGGCACTGCTCCTAGGATGTAGTTGTTCTTAGACCAACCTAGTTGAATGACATCTACATTAGGATTAAAGTCTGTAATTAGAGCATAGTCACCAGTGCCATCGCTAGTGTCATTGCCGTCGTCATAGAACACCCTAGCAGGAGTACCCAAAACAAAGGTATCTGACCCAGTTCCCCCTGTTAGGATATCAATCTCTCCTGCTGTTGTTGAACTACTACCTTGGAGAATATCGTTTCCTTCGCTGCCGTTGAGGGTATCGTTACCAGCTAGTCCTAGGATGGTTTCGTTTTCGATTGTGCCTTCGAGGATATTGTTTTCTGGGTCGCCAAAAATTTGAACCATTTTCAATTCTCCTTTACTGTGTTTTGTTGGAGTTGTGCGAGCAACTTTATGTAAAAATAAAAGGCTGGGTTTCTCACTCCACTAGGGGAGTGAGTTGTGCAAAAGTTGAATTTGACCAGGGAAAAACGATATTGGTTGGCGGTAATTCGGGATTGTGGACGAAGGCAACTACAGCTTCCCAGTCGAACAAGACTTTCCCTGGTCAAAGCGATGCGAACTAGTTAATCCCCACCAACGGGAACAAATCGTGGTCAGGCCACTTTCCTGCAAGGGCATTGGCAATCTGGTTCAAGCGATGCGCCAGGTAATTCAATTTAATGTCGTATGGCGCTTCAAAATCTTTGTTGAGCGAGACTGCCATCGCGATTCCATCGTTGCGGCGTACCATATAGGCAACCGCACCGCTCATTCCACCATAGTGTCCATCCAGATTGTCCTTATGCGCCTGCACAGTGCTGTTCTTCAGCAAGACGTTATCTTTTCCAGAAAACAGAACGCTTAACATCTTGACGTAATCTGCTGGAGCCATCGACAGACCACCTGTGCCAGGTAACGTTTGGAAGTTACCACTGTATGGGAAAGGTACCATAGGCTGATCGGGAGTCTTAGCACTTCTTTTCACCCCAGGATTTGTGGAATGATAGCGCACTTCTAATGGGTTCATTTCAGACAATAGGCTACCCGTGACAACTGCACGCTTGACGCCGATTGGCTTGCTGATGTATTTCTGCACCGTTTGCTCGAAGTGCATCTGGTACTGTTGTTCGACAAGCAGCGTCAGCATCGTAAAGCCGGTATTGGAGTAAGAGAATTTTCCAATTAGGTTGTCATCCAGGTCAATCATCACCTGAACATTGACCACATCAGCTAACGATAATGGGTATTGTTTCTTTTGGTTCGCTGGCAACTTCTCGTTGATCTTCTTGAAAAGGGAGTCCCAATCACCACTACTGGGAGGTAACCCAGCTTTGTGTTCGAGCATCTGACGAATAGTCATTTGGGGTATCTTATTCCCCATCTCCGATACTGGCGTTGTCAGTTGGACGCGATCAATATACTTGTCGTCTAAGCCCAGAACACCCTTCTCTGCTAACTGCAAGACCAGAAGCTTCACAAACTGTTTTGAGTTACTGCCAACACGGAAGATATTCTCCGGTCGTGTAACTGGGTAACCTTGCTCTGCCCAAGTGAAGGCGCGGGCGTAAACCAGTTTATCGTCTTTGGCAATTGCCAGTGACCCGGCTCGCACGTTGTCATTCTGCATAAATTCCTGCATCGCCTCATCAAAAGCGTACAGCGACGGAATCGACTGCCCTGTAACCGTCAACTGGCGCGGACGTGCTTCGTGGCGTTGGGTAAAAATCGCGGCGAATTGTGTTTTCCCGTTCACCACTGCACCCTGCACGCAGAGTTGGTAAAAGTTGCCGTTTTTGACCAGCTTATCGGCTTCGGCTTGATACTCACTGCTGGTCAACCCGATCTTTGAAACAAACTTACCTAACTGATCGTCGCGGTAGACCTCGATATAGCGACCGTGTGGCGCGTGCGTGATGAAAGCAGGACGCATCCACTGCGCTACTTGGGCATCGAAGACTGCCTGGAAGTCGCCAGGTTCTAATAAGGAGGAATCTGTTTCATTGAAATTGAGTGCTAGTTTTTTATCAGCACGGTGGAAAACGACATCCCACGAGACGTTATCCTCATTGGAGTCCCAGATCGCAGCATAATACGGCTCATCAGCTGATCCGTAGACAGTTGCCCAGCGCAAGATATAGTTATTGCTTTTCGCCCAGCGATTCCAGTATGTAAACGTCGAGGTATCGTGAATTTTTTTATCTGGTCCATCTACTGGACCACTGACCAGACCGTGACGGGCAAAAGGCTTTGGTCCAGATGTCTCCTCAAAGACCGCTGCAAACACCGTATTTGACCCAGACCCAAGTGCACTGATAATAATGGGGTAGAAGCCTTTTTTCACCTGGTCGTTATAAAACTGCTGGTACTCTGCGCCGCTAGCTTTATAGATTGCTGTTTGCTTCGCAGCTTCTGGATTTTGAATCCAGACCGACGCATACAGTGGATCTTTGGGTTCGCCATAAACACTCAGCGAGATCATCCGAAAGCCTTTTTTAACCAGCGCGTCACCTTCTTTCGTGTGATTGCTCAAGTTCCGGTCATGCATCGCCGTAATGGGATACTGCGGGTTGTGATCCTTTGGGGGATTAATGCCTGGAGATTTCCATTCGCGGGTCAATTTCTCCTTCTTAAAGGTGTTGTAGCGCTCAGACTCAGCCACGTCCGGCAATTCGTCTGAGATCGGCAAGCCAAGTAGACCATTTTCACCGCCTTGCTTCTTCCACTGGTCTAAAATTTCCTTACGGACTTCATGTGCGCCAGTTGGTTTTGACCAGTAGATTGCACCATTCTGAAACTCACTGTAACGTCCTTGGCTAGGGGCAGAGGTCGGTTTTTCGCCAGTGATTGGATAGCCCAATGAACTCTTGACACCGCCCAATGCCAACCATTTTTTATAGATATCCCCATAGATTTCATGTGCGCCTGTCTGCGGAGTCCAGTAAATACCGAGCTCGTGACCTTCGCCAAACGTGTTGTAGCGTCCGATACCATCAGCAGCAATGCATTCGTCGGTGATAGGCAAGGAAATCACACTCTTATCCCAGCCTAATTCCAGAAACTTCTTACGGATGCTGCCATGAATCTCTTGTGCGCCCGTATCCTTAGACCAGTAGATAGACCCGCCTTCGTAATCGCGGTAACGACCGTTGCCATCAGCGGTATCTTTTTCGTTGCCAATTGGGTTGCCCAAAAAGCTCTTTGCTGCACCCAATTCTGCATATTTTACTTCGATTGTTGTTGCCATGGTATGTTTTTCTCCTTTGTTATTAGACTTAAAACAAGGGTCAAATGCGATCGCGGCTTCCTACGTGTTAGCTAGGCGTCGTTGACCAACTTGACTTCTTGCTTTAAGCAATGGCCCGTATCGGACTTCTCATCTCTACAAATCAATCAAAACTTGCACTTGACCGAAATCGAGACCGAGAACGTACTGACTTGTTACCGACCTTCAACTGACTAACTCTGTTAAAATCTGCATAGCTTTCGGGGAATAGGCTATGTCACGCTCGCTCAAAGTTCACAGCGACTGCATTAAGCAAGCTAAATTAGCCCTCCAGCGCAATGGCTTTCACAGCCAAAGAGCCTTGGCTGAAGATTTAGGACTGGCTTTATCCACTGTCAGCAGGTTCCTCATCGGAAAAACTGTTGATTATGCGACTTTTGTGGAAATCTGTGGGATATTGGGGCTGGAATGGCAAGAAATCGCTGACTTAGGGAATGACGTTCCATCCCAACCCGTATCCGTGAAATCTGATCACGCCACCTATACCCGTAACCCAAAAGACTTTCCGCCGGGTGGGAACGTAGAAGCGATTGACTTGCGCCTAGCGCCTAGCGCGATCGCCCACTGTCGTCAAGATTGGGGAGAAGCCCCCGATGTTACTGCGTTTTATGGACGCACGTCCGAACTTGCTACGTTAGAGCAATGGGTTGTGAACGAGCATTGCCGCTTGATTAGCGTCATCGGCATGGGTGGGATTGGTAAAACCACCTTAGTGGTGAAGCTAGCAGAACAAATTCAAGATGAGTTTGAATACATAGTTTGGCGAAGTCTCCGCAATGCTCCTGTAGTCCAAGAACTTTTGGCAGATGTGATTCGTTTCCTCTCAAACCAGCAGGAAACCGACTTACCAGAAACAATGGACGGCAAAATCTCTCGATTGCTGGAGCACCTGCGAGCCTCACGCTGTTTGCTCATACTTGATAATGCAGAATCCATCCTAAGCAGTGATGGACGTGCTGGAGCTTATCGAGAGGGATATGAGGGATATGGGCAACTTTTTAGCTGTATAGGAGAAACCCGTCATCAAAGCTGTTTAGTATTGACGACGCGAGAAAAGCCAAGAGGAATTAGCCATCAAGAAGGTGAACATTTTCCCATCCGCTCCTTGCGGTTAAGTGGTTTAGCGCAAGAAAACGTTCAGGAAATCTTCAAGGAGAAGGGCTTTACAGTATCCGCAGACGAAGGACAAGCGTTAGGGGAGCAGTATGCAGGTAATCCACTGGCGCTGAAGATGGTAGCGACGACAATTCAAGAATTATTCGATGGCGATATTGCTCAATTTTTAGAACAAGGCACTGTCGTTTTTGGTGATATTTCTAACTTGCTGGACCAACAGTTTAGTCGATTGTCAGCATTAGAAAAGCAAACGATGTTTTGCGTCGCCATCAATCGAGAGTGGGTTTCGATTACAGAATTGCGTGATGATATCATTCCTACTGTTTCGCAGCGAGCGCTATTAGAAGCATTGGAATCGCTGCAATTGCGCTCTCTGATTGAAAAGGCTACACCTGCGCTAACACAGAGGCACTCAGTCAGCTTTACGCAACAGCCAGTGGTAATGGAGTATGTCACTGAACGATTGATTGAACAGGTGTGCCAGGAGATTAGTACGGTCGAGATTGTGTTCTTTGACCGCTACGCCCTAATGAAGGCTCAGGCAAAAGATTACCTGCGAGATGCTCAAATTCGTCTCATTCTCCAACCTGTTGCAGATAGATTGCTGGCTCTTTTTGGTAATAAGCAAAGCATCAAAAATTGTCTAATTCAGATTTTGTCGAAGTTGCGAATGTCCTCGAAAATTGCTGTAGCAATGCCTGGTTCGACAGAAGCATCACCTTCATCGCCAAAACCAGGATATGCCGGAGGAAATGTTCTCAATCTCTTTTGGCAGCTTCAGATAGACCCCAGCAGCGCGGATTTCTCCTGCCTAACTGTTTGGCAAGCCTACCTTCAGGGCGTGAATTTGCATCGCGTCAATTTTACTAATTCTGATTTAACTAAATCGGTTTTTACACAAACGTTGGGAGGTATTTTATCAGCCGCTTTCAGTTCAGATGGAAAGCTGTTGGCGACAGGAATTGATAACGAGATTTGGCTGTGGCAAGTTGCAGATAGCCGACAATTATTGTCCTTCAAGGGGCATATCAGTTGGGTGCATTCGGTAGCATTCAGCCCAGGCGGACAAATCCTAGCGAGTGGCAGTAACGACCAAACAGTGAGACTTTGGGATGTTAACACAGGGCAGTGCCTCAAGACACTGCGAGGTCACACAGGTTGTGTGCAATCAATTGCCTTCAATCCAGATGGACAAATTCTAGCAAGTGGCAGTAATGACTCCTCCGTGAGGCTTTGGGATGTCAAAACTGGGCAATGCCTTAACGTGTTGACAGGACATACTAATCATTTACTGTCCGTCGTCTTCACGCCAGATGGACAAACGTTGATTAGTAGCGGTGAAGACTCCTCCGTGAGGCTCTGGCAAGTCCACACAGGTGAATGTCTGCGAATCATAGAGGCTCACATCAACTGGGTACTCTCGGTTGCACTCAGCCCCGATGGACAGACGTTGGCAACCGGAAGCGATGGCAAAACGGTGAAGTTTTGGGATATCACCACTGGAGAATGCATCAGAACATTACCGGACTACAGCAGTTATGTGTGGGCAATCGACTATGCACACTGGGGAGGCGATGTCAATCATCCTGAGCGTAAAATTTTGGCAACGGGCAGTGAGGATAGGACAGTCAAGATTTGGGATGCTT
This sequence comes from Funiculus sociatus GB2-C1, assembly GCF_039962115.1. Classification (NCBI taxonomy): domain Bacteria; kingdom Bacillati; phylum Cyanobacteriota; class Cyanophyceae; order Coleofasciculales; family Coleofasciculaceae; genus Funiculus; species Funiculus sociatus. The sequence continues at coordinate 15,869 of NZ_JAMPKJ010000064.1, forward strand.
TGACGGGAGAATGTCTGAAGACATTGCAGGGTCATCGCGATCGCGTTTGGTTGGTTCTCTTCAGTCCAGATGGCAGCACCTTGTTGAGTGCCAGTGAGAACCAGACGGTGAAGCTTTGGGATGTTCGCACGGGGCAGTGTTTGAAAACCCTAGAGGGTTACAGCAATTCGGTCTTATCTGTTGCCTTGAGTTCTGATGGGCAATTATTAGCCAGTAGCGGTCGAGACCAACAGGTAAGGTTGTGGGATGTAACGACGGGAGAATGCATCAAAACCATGCAGGGACATACTAACATCGTCTCATCCGTCACGTTTGCACCGAAACTTGATGAGAGTCAAATCTTGGCAAGTGGAAGCGATGATCGCACTATCAAGATTTGGGATTGCGATACGGGAGAATGTTTGAGGACTATTTGGGGACACAGCAGTTGGGTTCAATCCCTCAGCTTTAGTCCAGATGGACAGATACTAGCCAGTGGCAGTCGGGATTGTACGGTGAAGCTTTGGGATTGGCAAACGGGCGAATGTTTGCAAACGCTGGAGGGACATATTCATCGGGTCAAGTCTGTTTCGTTTAGTCCGGATGGAACAACTCTGGTGAGTGGCAGTGATGACCAGACGGTCAAGCTTTGGGAGGTGAATACGGGGATTTGTGTTCACACGTTTCAAGGTCATCGGGATTGGGTTCTATCGGTTGCCTTTAGTCCTTGCGGTAGTAGGATTGCCAGTGGTAGCGGTGAGACTATCAAGCTGTGGGATGTTCGCACGGGGGAATGTCTGCAAATGTTTGAAGGACACACTCACCGCGTTAGGTCGGTGGTCTTTCGTCCGGATGGTCAGACTTTAGCCAGTGCTAGCGATGACGAAACGGTTCAGCTTTGGGATGTCGGCACGGGGAAGAACAGAGGGACATTGCAGGGACATCTTAAAGGAGTATGGTCAGTTGTCTTTAGTCCAAATGGACAATTTTTAGTTAGTGGAAGTGGAGATGAGACAATCAAGTTCTGGAGTGTTGAAACGGGTGAGTGTTTGAGAACGCTGTTGGCTGATCGACCTTATGAGGGCATGAATATTAGAGATGCGATCGGTTTAACAGCAGCTCAGAAGGCAACTTTAAAAGCGCTGGGAGCTGTGGAGAGCGATTAGTTCGGTGCTCTACTCAAACCCCAACTAGAATTACTATATTGAGACATTAGTAACTCCTTACTCTATACAATCCGCTATTTTTTGTAACGAGGAGACAATGTAAAATATTCCGCAATTCCCAAAAAAGTTTTGTTGGAGATTGAGTGATAGTCTGCCGCAAGGTTCAAAGAGCAGGCTGTAACAGCTTTTGGAGCTGTCAATAGCATTGGGTACTCGCCTTCTATGCCACATAGCGCTAATCAAAGACAACGCGATCGCCCTCAGGTTTTCTGTAAACCGATCAGAGCGATCGCGTTGCTGCCTTTAGCTGTAGAGCAAGCTTAAGTGGGTAGCTTAAGCGGGAATTCCAACCGTCGGAAAGAGGTCAGCATTTGACCAGTTGGGCACTTTCTTCGCAATATCGTTCAACTGATCGAAATTGGGGAGTTCTACGTTATCTTGGTTGAAAAATAGCACGAACGACAATTTGCCTGACCGAAGAACAACCGTCGAAGTGCCATGCAGCCCACCAGTATGGTTAAGTAAACCCACCCCTTGGGCAGTCTCTTCTTTCTTAAAGAGTGGATTGTTGTCTAGATCGAACGCTGCCAGCACCTTAGCATAATCAGGCGCAGCCATGACCCAGCCACCATGCGAGTCCATGTTTTCAATGTTGAATCGCCCATATGCACCTGGAACCCAGGGACGCTCGGATGTCATCACACTTCGTCCCACAGAGGGAATCTTCCCATGATAGCGCACTTCACCTGAGGCTTGATTCGCCAGCAGCGATCGCCCAAGTCGCGGACGGGTAACGCCTAGCGGTGTAAAAATGCTATTTTTCACTGCCTCGGTGTAGTTAAAACCGGGACGTTTCTTTTCAACGATCTGCCCCAAAAGGCTATACCCATAATTCGAGTATTGGTTGCCTAGGGGGTCTGTACCTGGGTCAAATTGCATCGGCTGGCCGGTCATGTAAGAAGCAATCTGGTATTTCGTTACCGGAACAGACTTGCCAAAAGCCTCGGCGGTTTCGACATCATGGAACATCGGGTCAAATCCAAGCTGGGGAATCTCTTTAGCCCTGACATTCCAACCACCTAAGTGCTTAATCAGGTGTTCAACCTTAACGTTGTTAAGCCTGGGATCGGCTGGCGTTCCACCACCCGGTGACTGTAAGTTGAGAATCCGCTGGATATGGTCATTTAGGCTCAGCTTCTCCTGTTCTACAAGCTGATGAATTGCAATCTTCGTGAGTGGCTTACTGCAACTGGCAATTCGGAAAAGACTTGTCGGTTGAGTAATCGGATATCCTGGCTCTGCCCACGTATACGCACGAGCGAATACTAGCTTGCTATCCTTAACGATGGCTAACGAGCCAGCACGGACGTTGTGCTTTTGCATCAGGCTTTTCACATAATCGTCAAACCCCGAGAGTGACGGTACTTCTTTACCTGTGACAGTCCATTTGCGTGAGATGGGCGTCTCGTTTTTTGCGAAGATTGCCGCAAAGCGGACACCGCTGCCCTCCCCGCTTGCTTGTACGCAGATTGGATAAAATCCACTGCTCGTCAGTTCATCGAATTTACTTTGGTAACCACTGCTAGTCAGGTTGTGATGAGCCACCCAATCGCCGATTAAGTTGTCGTGCCAAATTGCCAAGTACTTCTCGCTAGCTGAGAGGGTTACAAAATCGGGGCGCACCCACCCTGCTGTGTAAGCATTGAATTTATTTTGGTAGTCGGCAGCACTGTCGCCAAGGCTATAATTCCAGGCAATGTCGCTCGTATTCTTCTCCCAGATGCCTGCATAAACTGGGTTATTAGCCGTGCCGTAAACAGTGGCACAACTAAGGATGAAGCCATTGTCCCGTGCCCAGTTACACTGCTTTATAAACTCATCCTGAGAAATGCCATGCTTGGCAGTGAAAGGCGTTGAATCTTTCTCAAAGACACCAGCGAAAACTGCGTCTGAGCCATTACCAGTAGCTGTGACCATCGTGGGGCGATAACCCTTCTCGGTCCAGCTGTTGAAAAACTGCTGGTACTCGCTGGCGCTCTTGCCGTGAAATGCCGCCCAGGCCGATCCACCTTTCTCAACCCACACCGCAGCATAACGCGGACTATCCGAATCGTTATAAAGGCTCAGCGAAATCATTCGGTAGCCTTGTTGGCTCAAGGAATTGAACTGCACTTGGTGCTCTGCGCCTGTCTTGCCGTGGTAGGCTATGAACTTTGGCATTGTTGTCTTTCTCCTTTGTTTTAAGTTTCTATATTCGAGAATGAAGAGACTGCAAGCCCAGAGCTATAACCTCTTAAGACTTGACGAAGGAAGGTCATAGCAATCGCTGCTTACCAGCTAGCGCATTGCACTTCTAGACTCTACAAATTCATCAAAACTTGCACCTGACCGAGATCGAGACTGAGAATATACTTATTTGTTACGGACTTTCGAGTGACTTACCTTGCTAAAATCTGCATAGCTTTCGGGGAATAGGCTATGTAACGCTCGCTCAAAGTTCACCGCGACTGGATTGAGCAAGATAAATTAGCCCTCCAGCGCAATGGATTCCGCAGCCAAAGCACCCTAGCTGAAGAGTTAGGACTCGATTTAGCCACTGTCAGCAGGTTCCTCATCGGAAAAACTGTTGATTATGCAACTTTTGTGGAAATCTGAAGGCTTCTGTTTTTGTTTTAAACAGTATTGCCACGGGGAGAAATGCATGGTGCAAACCGCACAATACGATCTCTTTATCTCATATGCCGATGCTGACAGTGCCAAATGCCAGCATGAATATTAGGGGTGCGATTGGTTTAACGGCAGCTCAGAAGGCAACTTTAAAAGCGCTGGGACTTGTAGAGAGCGATTAGTTCGGTGCTATGCTTCAGGCAGAGTCACTCATTAGACATCCCTAGAAATTAAGATTCAGCTACCGTGGTACAAAGATTTTAGGTTAATTATCGGAGATGTCTATTGGAAATTTCAGAAAATTAATCTGAAAGCTTTCTAGCAGTTGAAGTGAAGTTTAATTCCTAGGATGTCTATTCAGACAAACCCTCCTTTACCGATACTTTTTTATGAGTATAGAGAACTCTGAATCTAAGAAGCCTGACGACCCTCGGTCTCCTGGCGTGACGGATAGAGATGCGATCGCACCTCAACAGCCGGAGCAGGAGGGTGAGGTTGTTAGAAGACCAATAGCACCAGATGTAACAGACACTCCAGCCAAGCCTGATGACCCCCGTTCTCCAGGTGTGACAGATCGAGATGCGATCGCACCTAAAAAACCAGATCAGGAGGTTGAGGTCGTTAGAAGACCAATTGTACCAGATGTAACAGATAGTCCAACGAAGTCTGATGACCCCCGGTCTCCCGGCGTGACAGATCGCGGAGATATTTCTACAGAGGAAATTACGGCTAGTACCACTAAGGAAACTGAGACTGTTAGAAGGCTAATTGTGCCTGAAGAAGTTGAGTCTGAGGACTAATCTTCTTCTAGCAAATAGAAAGAATAAGTTTATGTGCGGTACTCTCGCCAATATTGCAGGGCAACCAAAACTTGGTTTTCAACCGTCAATTTTGGGCAGCGGGATTGGTTTTTGACTCCGATCTGCTTAGGAAAATCAGGAATTAAGGCTTCTGTTTTTGTTTTGAACAGTATTGCTACTGGGAGAGTGCATAGTGCAAACGGCACAATACGACCTCTTTATTTCCTATGCCGATGCTGACAGTGGCTGGGTAGAAGGCTACTTACTCGACAGCTTGAAGCAGGCTGGTGTGCGCTACCACTCAGAAGCAGCATTTGCTCTAGGTACGGTTCGGCTTCTAGAATTTGAGCGTGCCATTGAGCAAAGCGATCGCACGTTGCTGGTGCTTTCCCCAGCCTATCTGGCAGACGGCTTTAACCAATTCATTGACCTCTTGGCTCAGTGCTATGGCTTTGACTTAGCAACGTGGCCAGTTATCCCTCTCGTCTTACAGTCGGTCAAACTGCCACCTCGCTTAAATGCTCTCGTTAAACTCAATGCCACTAATCCAACTGAGTGGGAAGAGGCTACCCGCCGCCTCTGCACTGACTTAAAGCAGCCCGTACCTGCTCTCTCTCCTAAGTCGCTCTGTCCATACCCAGGAATGGTACCTTTCAGTGAAGACAATTGCGATCGCTTCTTCGGGCGTGACGCGGAAGTAAAGAAACTCATAGAGCGCCTACGCCTGCACCCCTTCATCTCTGTGATTGGTCCTTCAGGAAATGGAAAATCCTCTCTAGTGTTTGCGGGACTCATTCCTGCCCTGCGCCGAAGCGGACTCTTCGGTTCTGGCGAGTGGCTAGTTCGCTCTATCCGCCCTGGCGAGACACCTCTAAGTGAGCTAGAAACTGCATTAGGGAATGACCTTGCTAATCCTACGCGGGCAGTAACACAGGCTCTAGCTAGCCAGCCGAATGCTCAACGATTGCTATTAGTCATAGACCAGTTTGAGGAGGTGTTTACACTTGCCGGAAAGGAGGCAGCACCCTTCCAGAAAGCATTGCTGCACCTAATTGATACTCCCAACTGCTACTTAATTTTGACTGTCCGAGCTGACTTTTATTCCGAGCTGATGGAGTCACCGCTCTGGCGAAACATTCAATCTTACCGAATGGAGATAGTGCCTCTAGATGCGGTAGGATTGCGTGAGGCAATCATCAGACCCGCTGAGAGTGTCGGTGTGTTCATAGAAGCAGCGCTAATAGAACGCTTAGTGGCAGATGCAGCTGGGGAGCCAGGAGCTTTACCCCTGATTCAAGAGACGCTGGTGTTGTTATGGGAGAAAGTGGAGCGGCGATTCTTGCCCCTGAGAGCTTATGAAGCTCTAGTACTCACCAGCCAAGCCTACAGCAACTTTGATGGTAGCAACCGCACAGGATTGCAAGCCGCGATCGCCAATCGTGCTGATTTTGCTCTAGTTGCTCTAAGTGAGGAAGAGCGGCAGGTCGCTCGCCGGATCTTCCTCCGGCTGATTCAGTTTGGCGAGGGACGTGCCGATACCCGCCGCCAGCAATCGGTTGAGCAGTTACGGGTGTCCAGTGATAATGCATCCCAGTTTGACCAGACGCTACTCTATTTAGCAGATCGTCGCCTATTAACCCTTAGCGGTGGGGAGAAGGACTCTAGCAGAAAAGTAGATATTGCTCACGAAGCCCTGATTAGTGGCTGGCCTGCTCTACGGTGGTGGCTCACTGAACGTCGGGAAGCGGAACAGATTCGTAGGCGACTGATGCGTCAAGTAGAGGAGTGGGTACGCTTAGGTAAAGGTAGTGGGGGTCTGCTGGATGAGGTTGAACTGGCTGAAGCAGAGCGTTGGCTGGAGAGTCCTGATGCTGCCGAACTGGGCTATGATGAAACACTGCTTACACTGGTAGAAGCCAGCAAGAGGGCTATTCAGGAAGCAAAAGAGCGAGAAGAAGCAGCTAGACAACGAGAGTTAGACCTGATCCGAGAAAGACTAGAGCAGGAAGAGAAAGCATCAGAGCAGGAAAGAAGAGCGCGTAAAGCAGCTCAGACGCGCACGAAAGTTGCAATTACCGCTGCGGGGCTAGTGAGCATAGCAACAGTCGCCGCTTTGTGGCAGTGGAACCAAGCCGTGCAGAGCGAAATCGAGACTTTAACGGCATTGTCCAAATCTCAGCTTTCTCAAAATAACCAGCTTGAAGGACTGATGGAGAGTGTCAGGGCAGGAAAAAAACTCAAGCAGCCAATTTTTTGGCTGCCAAACCGAGTTCGCCTAGAGACTGTGGCAACTCTTGCAAAGGCAGTTTACGAAGTACAAGAACGCGATCGCCTAGAAGGGCATAGCCGTGAAGTCCGGAGCGTGAGTTTCAGCCCGGACGGTAGTATGATTGCCACAGCTAGTAAGGACGCCACCATCAGACTCTGGAGCCTCGATGAGAGAGAACTCCCACCCCCACTAAAGCTTGATGATATTAGTGTTACCAGTGTGAGTTTCAGCCCGGACAGCCAAATGATTGCTTCAGGCAATGAAGACGGCATGGTGACACTCTGGAACCCTGATGGCAAGAAACTCCGCTCCTTCCGGGCTCACAATCAAAATGTACAAATAAATAGCGTGAGTTTCAGTCCCGACGGTCAAAAAATTGCGTCGGCTGCTGCTGAGCGCACCATCAAACTCTGGAACCGCGATGGTAAGCCGCTCGGAACCTTAAAGGGACACACAGGTGAAGTTACTAGGGTGAGTTTTAGCCCAAACGACGAGATGATTGCTTCTGCCAGTGCGGACAACACCGTTAAGCTTTGGAGCAAGGAGGGCAAGCTGCTACAAACCTTTAGTCACACCGCTTTTGTGAAAAGCGTAAGTTTCAGCCCTGATGGCCAATTCCTTGCCTCTGCCAGTGAGGACGGCACTGTCCGGTTCTGGAACCCCAACGATAAACAACCTATACCACCCCTATATGATCGTCATAATGGTTCAGTGAACGATGTAAGTTTCAACCCCAAAGGTCAAATCTTTGCCTTTGCCTCCGCTAGTGAGGACAACACTGTCAAACTCTGGAGAAAGGACGGCATTCTGCTAGAAACACTGAAGGGTCACACCGCTCCAGTGAAAAGCGTAAGCTTCAGCCCCGACGGCAAAACCCTTGTCTCAGTCGGGGACGATAACACTGTTAGAATCTGGGATCTCAACGACGAAACCCTTGTCTCAGTCGGGGACGATAACACTGTTAGAATCTGGAACCCCAACAACAACTCTTCTTCCAAAGTCCTAACGGGTCATTCCGATCCAGTTAGTAGCTTGAGTTTCAGTCCTAAAGGTCAAATTCTTGCTTCGGTCAGCAGCGACGTAGTGAAACTCTGGAGCCTCCCTGGTGGTGAGGAACGTACCCTAAAACCTTCCTTAAAAGGCTATGTTGTAGCTTTCAGTCCAGACGGAAAAACGATTGCGATTGCTTCAAGCAGTGACAATCCTGAGAACAACACTATTAAACTCCAGAACCTCAACGGTCAAAAACGTAAAACCTTGGGAGATCTTAAGGATATGGTTACCAGTTTAAGTTTTAGTCCAGATGGGAAGATGATTGCCTCCGTTAGCGAGGGCGAGGACAAGAGCGTTATTAAACTTTGGAATCTCAACGGCGAAAAGGTCGAAAGTTGGGATCAAAGCGAGGCAGTTAGTAGCATAAGTTTCAGTCCAAACAGCCCAATGCTTGCTTTAGGCGGTCAGGACGGTACTTTAAAACTCTGGAACTTCAAGAATAATGAACTAAAGGACTTGGGGCAACACCAACAGAGAGTCACCAGCGTGAGTTTCAGTCCTGATGGGCAAATGATTGCCTCTGCCAGCGAGGACAACACTGTTAAGCTCTGGAACCTTGATGGCAAAGAGCTTCAAACTCTCAGAGGTCACAACAGCCGAGTCACCAGCGTGAGTTTTAGTTCAGATGGTCAAATGATTGCCTCCGCCAGCGAGGACAAGACTATTAAGCTCTGGAGTCGCGATGGCAAAGAACTCGCAACCTTAAAAGGGCGTGACGCTCCTATCCGGAGGGTCAGTTTTAGTCAGGATAGCAAAATGATTACAGCAGGCAGTGATAACACAGTAATTCTCTGGAGCTTGGACTTAGACCATTTGCTAGATCGTGGTTGCAAGTGGCTGGGGCGGAGTAATTACCTGAAGACTAAAAAGGAGTATCAAGAAGTCTGTAGATAATGCTTAAAATATTGATAGATTGTACCCAATATTCACCCCGATTGAGAGGTCGTTTAAGTTATCGATCTCCTTACCTCTGAGTCGATTATACGAGTCTCCAAATAGGTAAGATAGTGAACCACTGATAAATGTATTCCGATTAAGATAGTAAACTGCCAGAGCACTTACCTGCTGTCGCGTATTAAGGAGATCTTGACGCGTGAAGTCATCAAATACAACCTGATAGTCCAGCCTCCCTTGCAGCCGAGGAGTGATGTCATAGCGCAAGCCCAGCGTTAAGGTGTTCCTCACCAGACTTCTGTCGATCGGGGAGGCGAAACTCGCTCGAAGTTCATAGCCTGAGTCTAAACCTAGCTTGGATGAGAGCCGATCCCGTCGCCCTACTGCAAGCCGCACTGAATTGTCTACTAAGTCATTGGACGAACCATTCTCGTAGAGACGCTCCTGTACCCATCCCAGTTCAGCGGCAGTGTTGTTTCCCAATTGTTGTTGAACTCCAAAACTAAAGTTCAATGCGTTGTAGCCATATTCCGATGTAAATAGCACTGAGCTACCTCCAGCCCCGGCTACTAGGCGTGTCTCCGATCCCAGGTCAAGTGTTCCTCGAAGAAGAGCGCTGTTAACGAACACTGTATCTCGGTTAGGTGCTGAAGAATTGATACTAGAATTGGTTTGCGCTGAAGAGCGCAACAGCAGCTCTAAATTTGGCTGACGGCGAGAGGATTCCTGCTGCGGAGGGCGAATAATATCAGGCTTCCTAAGCTCGCCGTCAGACTCATCGGGAGTGGAAGGCTCGTCAGGAGGCGGAGGTGGAACTTCTGGGAAACTTTCGGGTTTTTCTTCGAGTACAGGGTTCTGGGCTTGAAGGCGTTCAAGAGGTAACAGATCGGCAGCAGTTCTAGAAACGGGAGTTAGGTCGGTAAGCTTAAGCACGGGCATTTTTACCTCTCCACGCTCGACCTGTGTTTCAAGGAGTCTAGTCACTTCAACAGTAGGCACTGTTGTCACTTCAGAATAGACTCCGACTTCTGGCGTCTCAATCCCTTTAGCGCTGGCTGAGGGGTTCTGATTCTGGAGGGGTTCTGGGCTGAGACTGGCGATCGCTCGGTAGTTAAAGACCCAAGCAACAAAAGTGGATGAACAGAAAAACACTACAGCCACGATCCGCATAGGCTAGCTCCAATATCAGAGTACTTTGGTTGCAACTAACTCTGGCGAGAAGCCTGAGACTCTCTTTCTCTAAGTTGCGTTCTTCTCGCCAGGATTTTATCGATCATTGAGGGACTACTAATGGACGACCTCCTCCTGGGATCGGAAATTCTAGATCGCGAGGAGTCAGGAGTTCATTATCAAGTGACCTCTCCTCCTCTTGCTCCCTTAATGCCTCCAAAGTTTTCTCCCGAACCCCACGGATTACTTCCCGGATATCATCAGGTTGTCGGTTCATGAAATCTTCATGCTCCGCTCCAGGCCCTAAACCCAAAGCCAGCCGATTGTTCCGATAGAAGTCTCGCAGGCTGAATTCCCCGAGCAGCCTCACTTCTCCATCAATAGACACAGATGCAAGCTCACCAGCTCTCAGTTCAACAGTCTCTCCAGTCTCTCCGCTTCTTAGACCGGTGACTGTGACAGGTCCTTCTGGACTATTGGTCAGAACCCCAACCGTTGTCCCTTGATCGTCTTGTATAACGAATAGTGCTGTACCAGGAGCCTGTATCCGTGCCGTTCGAGTTATGGTACGACAACGTGAGGAGACAGGAGAACGGCTGCTGCGGATGTATATGATTGTACCTTTAGCTAGCTGAAGTTGGCATGTCACTGTCGGCGCAAACCGAGAAGTAGTATTACTTCCCTGCCGGTACCCAGTCCCTCGAGGACTTAAATATAACTCGGCCCTGCTGCTACCTCCGGTTCGGAGCCACTCGCCTGGCAATAGGTATTGACCAGTGGATTGGATTCTACCTGACCAACCTCCTATCCTGCTGGGGCTGTGGAATCGAACATCTGCGCTAACATTATGTAGGTCTACTCTCTGTTGAGCTGATGTAGGAGCTATCCAGGAGAGTGCTAGGAGACTACTAGTAGCTATCAGCTCCCAGCTTAAAAACCAAGTCTGTTTTTTCATTGAAACATTGTCTGTGTCAAGTTGTTTCTGATGACCTTGATTGACCGACAAATATTACTTTATTTCCTCATGTATGAAGAAATATTTATGATCTAACAGTACCCCTATGGGTACTTTCATGACAAGCTAAGAGCGTGTTTGAAAAGTTGACAGGTGGAGATGGGGACAGTCAAGTCTCGCTCCGTGTAAAAGAGAACATTTCAGATGCTACTTTATCGCCGAGGCAATGGTCCTTGCAAAGCTTGCACTAAACGATCGAATTCGCGCTGGGCGCGACGGGGATGGACTAAATCTAGTGTAGTCACCATACTAAGTCGCGTAGGTAAGCGATTTGGGTCAATTGGCGTGAATTTGATGGGTAGCAGGCGGTAGCTGCCTTCCTGAATACCCATTGTTTGCACTAGAACATTCTCGAATTCTGTTACGTTATCTGCCAGGTAGGCTTCTGACAGTACGACTATAGTCCGTTTGGACTGAGCGATCCCATCCTCAATGTTGATTAAGCGGGCTACGCCTGGTGTTTCAACATCACCGGAAACTGCAATACGTAAACCAGCCTGTTCCAGTCGTGGCAGTAGCGTATCCCACACCCAGGTAGCATCAGGCTCTTCGTCTACGTAACTGATATAGACATCATAACGAAAGTCCTTCTCAACTATATCAGGGGGTTTCGGAGGTGGGGACAAGTTTGATGGACTGGGCTGACTATTCCTACTTTTGAGGACTGGTGTTAGAGACTCCGGAATTCCTTCTAAGTCAATTGCACTACAGCCAAACTCATAAGCATCTGCATAAGATCTTCCGGCTCCCAGCGCATCATAAAATCCCACCGCAAATTCGATCGCTGCCCGATCTCCAATTGCCTTGTTCATGCCCACCACACAATTAATATGCTGATGAATTGCCTCAGCTTGAGCCTCTGAATAGCAGGCATTGAGTACAACACACTCAATCTTGTCCTCAAACAACTTAAATAGTCTTGCCAGTGACTCCGTACTGACTAGCTGCATTTGCCCCGAACTATTTTCCAGAGCTAAGCCATGCTCTCCCGCCCCATGCCCAGAAAAATGGACAATCTGCGGTTCATTATCTAATAAAGCGCGACGCAGGTCATCAACACGTAATGCCCATCGAGTCACAAGTTCAAACCGATCTCTTTTTTGGGCGCGTTCTAAGCCTGCCTGAATTTCTCGGACTTCTTCATCCAAGCGCAGCTTGTCTGTATTCTTTGGATTGGCTGTGAGAATTAGAATTTTTTTCACGGCAACCTCAACTCTAGATGGGGATTGAGCGCTAGATGCACATAACTACCGCTTGGCTATGGTTAATTACCGATAATCAGATAATATTTTTTGCTCTAGATTTTGCGGACTAATCTTGATGTTCTCAGCCCAGTTCGCCTTCTCCATTGTCAATTCTCCTATTGTAGTAGCGATAGCCAGGTGTTTTGTTACAGGGTCTGTTCAAGCCCTGATTTCTATAAATTACCGTTGGCAAAATGCCCTTGTGTTCTTGCAGAATTACAGATCACTCATCCTCCATGTAAAGGACTATTTCTCGTTTAGCATGAATATTTTTTATGTGCTTCTTCACCGTATTGATGGAAATGCTCAGTTCAGTTGCAATTTCCTTAAGGGCGTATTGACGCCGACGAAGTAACCAAACTTCAGCTTCGCGGGGAGTCAGACCATATTTATCAACTTCTGCGATCGCCAAATTCTGAACAGATTGATATCGGTCTTCTAGTATGACTAACAGGCAAGGATACTTAATTGCACTTAACTTGAGCCATACCCCGCCTTTGCTTGCTCCTATTCGGGACAAATCAGTGGCTGTCAGTTAGAGCAATAAGCGAAAACCAGGATTATCGCTATCATCACAGATTCCCCTAGAAAAATCCTGCCTAAATTCCAGAAGTTTGATGCTCTTCTGCTAATATTTTAGGTCAATAAGGATATTGTAAGTTGAAAACAAGGATATCCTAAGGAACTTTTGAGTCGGCTTTTTTAGGTTTTTTAGCCAGCTAATTGATAGCTGTTGGCAATAAGGCAGTAAATCACGAAAGAATCAGGGTTTCAGCTAACCTTTTCTTACCCTTGTTCAGGTCTTGTACTATCCTTAATTAATTCCTGATCTGACCACCCTGTTTTTGAGGTCTTGTATGACTCATCAGCAATTGGATATTAAATTTAGATTTCAGCCAATGGCTAAAAGTTCGGATGGCATTTTATTGGAGTATCTGAAAATTCATCTTTCCTCAGCCTTCATTACTCAAGAATTAGTTTTGAAAGCTCTGCGAGCTTACTAGCTGGTGGATGCCTGTCAGCACTCAGGAGCCAAAAAAGCTGAACTGAAACGATTGGCACAGAATACAATCTTTGCCTTGGAGGAACACGCTAACTACTTAAGAACTGTGTACGGGCTTGCCCGTCCTGTTGCTTATCCACCAATGGTGCAAATGCATTCCGACCAACCGAACGGGGAGTTTTCTCGACCAGAAACGGATGAGGAAGAAGAGGAAAGCGCTCTAGTTGCTCTTTCAAAAAAAGTTCAGGTGCTCGATGATGGGGGGCTATAACTAAGGTTTCGGCTCTGGCGCGGTGCTACCTGCTTGGTAATAAGAGACATCCACAATTACTCCATTCACCTTAATTGGCTCCACAACATCCAGATTTGACCCAACCCATTGACGAGCAATCGTCACCTTCACAGAATTACCCGACTTCAAGAACTCACGCATCCGTTCAATCTGTGCTAACAAGTGCAAGTTCTTTTCCCGCTCACGGGTCGTAGAGACTTCCGATGCAGCCGGGGACTTGTCCGCCAGGGATATTTCTTCCCTCTTGCACCCTGCACCCTGCACTTCGGCTTCCTCTTCAGAAGCCGAAGCCGACACTAAAACCTCAGGAGGTGCAGGAGGCACCAACTCAGGAGACTCATTAGACTGAACTGAATTAGACTGCAACAACTGCATCGCTTCAGCCGCTTCCTCAAGCGTCACGTCCGCATCAGGAAGCAACTCAGGAGGAACATAGACACCCGACACACCTAGAGCCTTATCTCGCTCCCACTGGTCAGCAAAATTGACAACAGTACGCTTGAAGCTTTCCCATAGCTCATAAGCCTCACCCTTATCCCTTAATGCCCTGTGGGCAGCAGCAATCGACTGCTCACCCGACATTTGGTCAGTCTTGAGGCGACAGCTTAAAAAACGTAGGAATTGCGGGTAAACCTGACCCGGACCAATTTCCCATTCCTGCTTCTCACACATCCCCAGAGGTTCACCCCGGCGATACTCATTGAGGTATTCACACAATCCCCCAGCATTGATGTCCTTGATGATGTTATTAGCCCACCCCACAGGCGAGCGCACTGAAGCCTTCTGCTTACCCAACTCCAGTAGCGCTTGATAGAAACCATCTAACTCTAGCTGAGAGTTAAATCCCCTCGAGTAGTAATCTGGTTTATCGTGTTTCACCGTATGAGGGTTTTCCACAAATTTTACAGGAGCCGCAGCGGAAGATTTGTCCTCACCAGCCCCTGTACGCTCTTGTGAGCCGTATTCTTTTTTAACCTCTTTCTTGCCAAGATGTGGAGTTAACTCCTCTTGTTCGACCCGTTGGTAGTCACTGGGGATTAAATCCCAAGGAGCAATATCAGAATACAAATTCCCTCCGATTACCTCATAATTTGAACTCAATTCTTGCTTACTCTCCTCTTGACAGAGAGATATGGATCTGTTTGATATGGATAGATTTTTATGTTTGAAAAGTACACTACTGGCAAATGCATTGTTCGTTTTGACAGATGCATTTGCCAGTTGTGTAAAATCGTCAACCACGCGGGTTTTAGGCGATGAAGGGGGGGATGAGTCATTTTCACCTGAATCATGACTCGATACTGTTTCCAAAAATGATTCATTATCTAATGGCTCATCTTTGGGCAATATGTCTTCTAGCGCTTCTTGAAGAAATGAATTATTTTTAATCGGCGTAGCAGATGGGGAATTATCACGAATTGGGTCAGGTGTGGTCAGCTTCTCTAGATGAATTCGATATTGATAAGTACGGTCGAGGCAATTTCCTGGGTTGTGGCGGCGCTCTAAGATGCCTACTTGTTCGAGAAGGGAGAGGGCATATCTGATTACCCGGGTTGAGTAAGCTCGCAGGTCGGCTTCAATCTCATGCAGCGGCTTATATATCCAAGGTGTTCTTTGTGTCTTTTGCTTCCACTCATCCCATTTAGTGAAATACTGCACTAGTTCGGTGGCACAGGCTACAGCTCGCCGGGAAGCGTTTAATAGCACAGAGAGGAGGTCGTACACGTCATGCTGACGTGTCATAAATTTCATTTTTGAGGAGTATTCTCTAGTGACTCCATCTCTGGCAAAGGTAGTGGCTCGATTCTTCATTGTCCTTGCATCCCTCTTTTTCTTTTGGTGGACTGAGGGAAATTAGGATGAAACTCGCCCTACATCAGGGTTTGGTATCAGTTTGAAGGGCCGCAAATGATCTGAAATTAAGGGGTAGAGGTTACTTCGGTTTGCGGTTTGCCTCAAAGACTTGATACCATACAGACATAGGAATGAGCAAAAAGGCGTGTCACCCTTCTCATCCAAATTTCCGTTATTCCGAACTGCTGCTCCCGCATCGCGGCAACAGGGTTCAAAACTTTTAAGTTATTTAGCTACTTTAGCTTGATTATGGGCAAGGTTTGCCCTGACAAAGCTTAATACATCTTCCTCCTCGATCACGAGTGCCGTCCCTTTTCTGGAGAGGGCTAAAACTGGCATCTCTGCCATTTGGTTGTACAGATGTTCTCGATGGCGCTCTAGCCGAGTCGGTTTCCACAGAACCATAAGCTTGATGACGGGATATTTCCGGATGCCGTCGGCAGTAATTCCAAATGTCCGTCTGTTTTTGCCGAACCAGGAATGATAGTCACTCAGTTCAACTAAGGGACATGGCAACCATTTTCTAATTCTTTTCTTCTTATGTTTTGTGTAAAGCGTCTCATTCTCCTCATTGAAAACTATTTTGCAATCCCCTTTCGACCGAATTGAGATGAGCAGATGAACTTTTTTGGGAAAGATGACCAATAGATCTATCGGTTCATGCTCAGGCACTTGTAGACAGGGAAATACCAATATTCCCATGTCTTGAAACTCCTCTAAAAGCACTCGCATCACTTTCATAATCCGTGCCAGTTTTTCCAGCCGAATTAAGGGTCTGTATGCCAGTGCAAAAATGAAAAATCCCAAGGGATTCCCGAAAACTCCCGTCCCAGCCGCCACGGCACTAGACACCGTACCTTGTAGAACTAGAGATTCTTGTTCTTTCTCTAGTTGGTGCAGTGCCTCCCAATTGTGCAGAGGCAGTGTGATGGGGTTTGTCTCGGTTGGTTGTGTTGGCTCTGACACGGTCGTATAAATCATTGTTCTACTGCCATCGTACTTCCCTAGGAGCGCTCGCTTATCTCATAATGCCCCGATGTTTCAATCACTGCTGCTACCTCACAAGCGTCATGGCGTATGATCTTCAGTGGAAGGGAAACGTCTACGGGTCAATGCCGTGCTGCTAGCACTTGGGTGGCTGCCAATTCCAGTTCGGGAAAAGTGGGAGAGAAGATGCGTTCTCCATCTCGAAATTGGACAGCATCGTAGAAGCCTTCTACTAGAGTGCATACTGTTAAGCTGTTGCGCTTTTAAATTACGTTAATAGAATTACCTTTGTTTTTGAGCTGACGCTCCCACTTAATAATTAACTCACCTTCATTTAAAAGTCGATGTAATAAATATTCAAGTTCTTCAATATAAGTAAAAAGACGATTAGCCACATATTCTTTTGCCGAATGCCACACTAATTCAATTAAGTTATAATCTGGACTGTACCCCGGGAGGAATTCTAAATGAATATTGGTCATTTTTTCTTCGATTTTTTTGAGAATGTCTAATTTTTTATGAAAACTAGCATTATCTAATATAATCACTACTTTTGCACCCCTAAGGGCAAAGTCTTGCCCTTGATTACCCTCCTCTATCCACTCATTTATGAGTTTCTTCATAAAAAATTTTGGCTCTTCAGTACTTAGTATGCTAAATACATAGCGGAACAATAAAAAGAGAGATAACTTTATTGTATGTAATAGGGAGTAAAGCCCGATGGTGATTGACACATAGGGCGCATT